>WAHY01000006.1:16890-19296 GCA_009873635.1 Nitrospinota bacterium | reverse complement strand
GACCAGAAATGATCACCACCTTTATATAACCATCCCACTCTATATCGTTGGGAACCACATTTTCTCCATCCAGAACCAATTCCGGGTTGCGCGCTTCTTTAAGGTCTACAACCGAGTCGCGGTTCAAGCGACAGTTCACCGCTGACATGGTTTTTGCCAGCCGGGCTTTTGCGTAAATAATATCGAGAGACACCAGGGTTGCCAGATTCATTTCCAGCGGTCCCTGGAACTGGCTAGTTTGAAGGGCCAGTGATTGCAGAATTTTCATTTTTTCCTGCACGATTTGAAGCCGGGCTATTTTCAATTGGTTGTTTAGAGGCACTATGGAAGTGGGTTCGATAAATAGAGTCTGTCCTGTTCCTGAACTATCATGCACAATGCCGTCTACTCTTGATTTGAACTCTGCCCGTACCGGGATGACCATGCGTTCTTCACGTTCTGTAACGTAGGAATCCTGCAGGGCTTCCCGGACGCTCTCTGAACTAAGCAGGCGTTGAAGTCGTTCCTCGAGCTTACTTTTCGCGGTTTCTGCATTGCGGTAAGCCTGTCGCAGTTCCGGTGTGGCATTTTCACGGATATTCCCTTCATCATCTATACAACGGACCAGGTCATTGTGAAATTCTTTTAAAGGATCAAGTTTTTCCAGCCGGAGGGTTAAACGCGGATAACTCGCTATATTGTTTTTTTCGCGGCAAAGGTTCCGGCACAAACGCAAAAGCTTTATGATTGAAAGGCATTGATCCGGTTCAATCATTTTCTGCTCATCCACTTCCTGAAATACCGGGGCAAGATCATCAAAACTGTCCATGGAGAATGTATCCAGAGAATCCAGTAGAGCCACCATTTCGGTTGTTTCTTCAAGCAGTGCTTGTGCAGAATCAAAATCGGTCTCAGGGTACAGTTGAAGACATTTTTCCCGGGTGATGGGAGAGCAAGCGTGAACCGAAAGTGCCGATACCACCCTGTCCCAGCCCAAAAGCTGCATGGATTTTTTGATCAGGCCGGTTGAATCAGCTGAAGTTTTGTTGCTCATGACCCTCACTTGCGGGAGAGTGTGAATATTTTTTGATTCGGCGTGGAGTTTTGGACCAGAGCGGACTCGAGAAGAATGCTAACCCTCGCATCATAGAGTCGGTTGGGATCGCGAAAATTTTTATACCCATACAAAAGAACCGCGAGATCTTTTTTAACTTTCTTTTTATAGCTGAGCTTTTTTTCCCCAGGAAGCATTGTGCCGCCCTGGAGTTGAATTTTTTGCGTTGTGATGGTGACAGGTTTTTCGAAGTCTACGGTTTCACTGTTGAAATACAGGTCATATTTAATAATGTGCTGGCCCATTACCTCGAACAGGTTCTGCCCTTTTCGAGTGGCAAACAACGTGGCGATTTTACCATCACGTTTGACGGGATTCGGACTTTCCGGACCAGGCAGTTCAAGCTGAGCAAGGTTTTTCCCTTCAATCAGCCTGGCCCAGTGAATCGCTCCCAAATGGTTGCCTTCTCGTGTCATGCGTACGACATCAGGGTTTAATTTCCGTTTCTGCTTGCCAACCCATTCCACCATTGCGGGCACTTCTGATTCAGGAAGGAAATGTCCTCCATGAGCCAACCCTTTTTCTCCGTGTTCCCTGAATTGAACAGGATATTTCATATCAGACAGAATTTTATGAACCCGCCTGCTGAGTTGAATGGGGAAGATGGGATCATGGGCACCTTGAATCATATAGATAGGAGTATTACGAAGGTTAACCAGGAAATGCATGTACCGGGGTGTGATACTGCCTGCTATGGGAATCAGCCCGGCAAAACGGTCGGGATAAAACATTCCTATCATGTACGCACCGATGGCACCATTGGACAACCCTGCAAGAAATATCCTGTCTGAATCTATATTGAACTTCTCACGTGTCTCATCAATCAGGTTCAGTACCATTTCCTCCGCGGGCCTGGCCCACCAGGCTGCCATAGGATATGTGGGGCACAGTACCGCTACTTTTTTATCAAAACGGTCAACCCAGGCTGGGATGGTGTTGGCACCGCTTCCGCCCAATCCATGTAGAACAACAACGAGGGGAACCTTTTCATCTGCTCCAGAGGATTCAGGAAGGAACAAGGCATATGGATAGTTTTTTCCATTATGTTTAATTTGTAAATTTTTTTGAAAACCGGCTGGTCCAGGGCTTCTTTTTTCCCGGTTTCGCAAGATGGATTTGATAGTGTCGTGTTGTACTTGATTAGACTTTAAACGGTTCAAGACCTGGCTTTCTACATCCGGGTCCTGAGTTGAAAGGAACAAATCCACTTCCGACTTGATATCCAGTGTTTCCCGTACTGTGCCTGAATCCTGAACCGCAGAGCACGACACAGAAATCAGGGCAATTATAATAAATTTTAAAATATTCATAGT
>WAHY01000006.1:5892-16790 GCA_009873635.1 Nitrospinota bacterium | reverse complement strand
GAGTTGAAAGGAACAAATCCACTTCCGACTTGATATCCAGTGTTTCCCGTACTGTGCCTGAATCCTGAACCGCAGAGCACGACACAGAAATCAGGGCAATTATAATAAATTTTAAAATATTCATAGTTTACACAGTATCGAACTTTAAATATTTTGTAAAGGTTTAAGGGGAGACCTAAATGGCTAATTTTATTGGAATTTTATGCTCTCATGCGGTAATATTTATTTCTGTTTAACCTCGTTTTAATATTCTTAACACTTCTTATGGCCTGCCTGATGAATCCTGAAAAAATACCCGTTCAAAATCTGGTTAAAACTCTCAACCTGGGAACTCTATCTCTTGGGAAATGCCGTTTGGATACTGGGGACCCTGTTTTGCTGACCCGGATGTTTACCTTGAAAAAAAATGGCATGGATTATGTGGGACAAGTAAGAGTTCGTTCTGAAAGTCCGACTGTCCGGTTAGAAATTTTCAATCAAAACTACTTTGAAGAGTTTGACCAGACCGAGGAGTCCGTGCTGGATAACCTTTCTGGAAAAATACTAGGACGGTTATTGAAGGATAAGGAATTGCCGGAAACGGTGAAGTCCTTAATTCTTGAATATCTTGAGACCCGGGAAACATTGGCGGAGGAAGAAACGGTTCAGGATAACGTTGATGAAAGGGACCTGGATGGGATTTTTGAGCGCCTGAACAGGGAATATTTCAATAGCCGTATTCAAGCAAAGATAAAATGGGGGCGGGATGTGAAATCACGTAACAAAAGCGGTTTCCGATATGGGTCCTATGACGAAGGGAAAAAACTTATCCGCATTCATCCAAGATTGAAGCAGGATTTTGTCCCTCTAAGTGTTTTGGAACTCACTGTTTACCATGAAATGTGTCACCAGTTTGCCCCGTCTTACAAGAAGAATGGAGCCTGGCAAAGCCATCATCCTGAGTTCAGGAAGAAAGAGCGTGAATACAAAAACTTTAAAGATGCCCGCAATTGGGAAAAGCACAACTGGCACCGTTTGCTCCTTCCCTCTGAAGAAAATGCTGACAACAACATGGTTCAAGTTGCAACAACTGTTGATCAGGCCTAAAATGGTCGCAAGCCATGAAAATGATAAAATGCTACATTCAATATGAAAAGCTGGAAGCCCTGAGGGAGAAGCTTTTCGAATTAGGAGTTCCCGGACTTTCAGTTGTCGATGCCAAAGGTATTGGCAAGCCCATGAGCCATTTGAAATCCGACCCTGAATTGAAAGTTCCACAGTTTCACCCCTGCGTGGAGATATCTGTGGTTTTGGAAAATGAAGCAGTCGATGAAGTGGTGGACATGATAGCTAAAACGGTACACACCGGCAACTTGAGCGATGGAAAGATCTTTGTCCTTCCGATTGAAGAAGCCATCCGGGTTCGTACTGGCGAGCGGGGCACGCAAGCCCTCTATTGACTGTGATCCCGCTAAGCGTGCTTGCATTTAATTGACCTCTCAACCAAAAGTTTTCCCGGCTCTATAAGCCGTTTCCATAGAGAAAAATGACAATGATCGCTGAAAACCTCGCTGAGGTTCAGGGAAGGATATCCCGGTCTATCAAAAAGTCTGGAAGAGAACCTGGTAGTGTGCGGCTTATTTCGGTTTCCAAGCAAGTTGATGTTGAACGGATAGAAGAAGCACGTGAAGCGGGTGCTGTGATATTCGGCGAAAACAAAATTCAGGAAGTGATTCCCAAGATAGAACAGATGGGATCGGACGGAATCGCATGGCATTTTATCGGCCACTTGCAAAAGAACAAGGTCAAGTTCATTGACGGACATTTCGACTTGATACATTCGGTAGACAGTTTCGAACTGGCGGAGAAAATAGCCAGGAACAGTCAGTCGGAAAACCGGGAACAAAAAATTTTGTTGCAGGTCAATGTTTCGGGCGAAACAGCAAAGTTTGGCATGGAACCGGACGAACTGGAAAAACGTTTGCAGGACTTTACCCGGTTAAAAGGGGTTCAGGTTGAAGGGTTGATGACGATTCCGCCCTTTGATTCCGACCCGGAAAAGTCGCGCATACACTTTTCAAGATTGCGGGAAATTCGTGACCGGTGTGAAAAACAGAATGGACTATCCCTGCACGAGCTTTCGATGGGAATGAGCCATGACTTTGAGATTGCCATTGAAGAGGGGGCAACGCTGGTCCGTGTCGGGACCGCGATTTTTGGTCCCCGTCAGGCCCTGCCTGGGGAGAAAAAATAGGAGTTGTTAAGCGAGCAGGAAATTAGTTTTGAGATAAAAATTTACGAGGAGAAAACCTTGTGCTGAAAAATAAGAAATTAGGATTCATAGGTGGCGGCAACATGGCGGAGGCTTTGATAAACGGTTTGGTTTCGGCTTCTTTCATAGACGCTAAAAATGTATTTGTGTCAGAACCTTCTAAACCAAAACGTGATGCCCTGCACACGAAATTTAAAGTGAAGGTTACGGGCGACAACCATGAACTGGCGAAGAAATGCGACATCCTCATTCTCGCGGTCAAACCGCAGATCTTGAAAGAGGTCCTGCGTGATATACGCGCATTGGTGGACAGTGACAAGCTGGTGATATCCGTTGCGGCGGGTGTTCCCCTATCCATTATGGATGACGCCTTGCGTAGCGATACCAAAAGGAAGTTCAGTGTGGTGCGCACCATGCCCAACACTCCGTCACTGGTTCAGGAAGGGGTGACAGCCATCGCTTCCGGCAAACACGTCAGCAAAGTGGATGTGAAAATAGCCCATCGTATTTTTGAAGCAGTGGGGCGCACCGTTGATGTTGAGGAAAGTCATCTGGATGCCGTGACAGGTTTAAGTGGCAGTGGACCCGCTTACATCTTCATGTTGCTCGAAGCGCTCTCTGACGCGGGAGTCAAAATGGGACTTTCGCGCGAAGTGGCCAATATCCTCACGGTTCAGACTGTACTGGGGTCCGCGAAACTGGCCCGTGAAAGCGGCATGCACCCTGGAGAACTCAAAGACATGGTCACTTCACCGGCAGGAACCACTATTGCCGGACTGCACGCCCTGGAAGAAGGCGGCCTGCGCACAACCATGATGAACGCTGTCGAAGACGCTACCCTCCGCTCCCGCGAACTGGGTCACATTGCACTCAATGAGGATGACGACGACTAGGTGAGAGTCCTCTCGTCATTGCAAACATAGAGAAGCAATCGATGGGCGGAGTTTGACTTTGTCCTTAGCTTATCCTTAACAGAAATGAAAGGGCCCGCAGTTTATATTTTGACCAATAAACCAAATGGGACTCTGTATGCAGGAGTGACCAGCGACCTTATCAAACTTGTTTTTGAACATAAGAATGGAAAAGTGCCGGGTTTTCCCAAGAATTATGGTTGTAAGCGTCTAGTTTATTTTGAAATGCATGAAAGCATGGAGAATGCGATAGTCCGTGAAAAACAAATTAAGTCCGGCTCCAGAAAAAAGAAAATCACCTTGATTGAAAATATGAACCCAAGGTGGAACGATCTTTATGGCAACATCCTCTGAACGTCATTGCGAGGAACCGAGGGTGACGAAGCAATCCATAGCACCTGGATTGCCGCGCTCCTTACAGTCGCTCGCAGTGACGTTAGCTGATTAAGCCATTGTTCGCTGGCCCCACGCCTCCTCTAACGAGGATAGCAATTAGCATTGGCTCTTTAAGCCGAGTTAACCGTTGCCAACATAACACAGCCATTGCTAGTTGGCCCCACGCCTAGTGGTTATTTGCATTTGAATTTTTTGTATTCACCCCAGATAACGATGCCGAACCCGAGGAAGAGTATCCAGGTGGGATGAAGGACATGTTCCGGTTTATTGAAGAAGAGGATCAGCATCAGCGCCACTCCCCCCATGGTGACAGCCAAGCCGAGGAATACAGCGTTCAACCCTTTTTCAAAGCCGTCCGGATCTTTAAGCGTTTTTCTGATTTCAGGACGCAGTTCATATTTAAACATGGTGTTTGTTCTCCAACAAAGCTTCGTTCATACTTCCCATCCTATATCCTTCCGGATCCAACACCACACTGCTGAACCCCAATCCTGTTAATTTTTCCTGAACGGTTTTTTGAATGGATTTATCTCTCAGGTAGCGGGGGATTTCATTCCTGTCCAGTTCGATTCGGGCTTCAGTTCCGAGATGCCGGACACGAACCTGTCTGAATCCAAAAGAAAGCAGAAGGTCTTCCGCCTGTTCGACCTGAGAAAGTTTTTGTTCTGTTACAGGCTGGCCATAGGGAATCCGGGAAGACAGGCAGGCCATTGCCGGTTTGTTCCATATGGAAAGACCCATCTTCTGAGATAAATCACGGACGTCCTGCTTGTTAAACTCTGCTTCTGTAAGTGGACTGCGTATACTGTGTTCGCGGGCGGAGTCAATTCCTGGTCGGTAATCACCAAGGTCGTCAGTATTGATACCATTTAATACATGTGACAGCTTCTGCTGCGCAGCTACCTTATTAAGGCTTGTGTACAGTTCTGTTTTACAGTGGTAACAACGGTTTGCCGGATTGGCCCGGTATTCGGCATTGGACATTTCGTCGGTTTTGATGACAAGGTGCCTTGCGCCAATTTCCCTCGCCAACTGTCGGGTTGCCTGCAATTCACGTTCTGGAACACTGAGGGATTGGGCGGTGACTCCCAATGCTTTTTCACCGAGCACTTCATGTGCAAGGGCTAAAACGAGGGTGCTGTCCACTCCTCCAGAAAATGCGACCAACACACTATCCATTTCCCGGATCAGGGATTTTATTTTTTCTGTTTTTTGTTCCAGTGTCATGGGTCGATACGAAAAATGATTTTGGCTAAGAGTAACACAAAGGAGGGCGCAACAAAAACCGGGAACAGGGGGCGTCCTGTTCCCGGAACCTCGAGGAGGAGGTGTTCAGTGAGATGGTGAAGAGCGCTACTCTCTTCCCATCTCTTACTATTAGTGTAACGGAACAATCTGCAAGAATGCCTGTTTTTTAGTGTTCGTTTTCTCCTGATATTGATAATTCAGTTTGAGTAAAAATTGCCACAGTGTTGGGTGCTGAAAACTTAATAAAAACAAAGGGCTTTAGAAGTTGCATCCGGGAATGCTTCACTCGCTGTTACGCAAATTTTGCAGGGATTGAATCAACTGCATATGGGCATGGTTTTTGCCAGGATTTTATCAGGATAAATCAGCTTTGAGTTTAAGTTCCCGCAATTGCTTTGGGTCCACTGCCGAAGGTGCCTGGGTCATCAGGCAGGTGGCTTTCTGGGTTTTGGGGAAAGCGATTACATCGCGGATGGATGTCGCTCCTGTAAGCAACATGGTGATCCGGTCCAATCCTAAAGCGATGCCGCAATGTGGTGGTGCTCCGTACTGCAACGCATCGAGCAGGAACCCGAATTTCGCTTCGGCTTCTTCCTTGCCAATGCCAAGGAGTTTGAACATTTTCTCCTGGACTTCCTTTTGGTGGATACGAATACTGCCGCCTCCAATCTCATTCCCATTCAACACCAGGTCATAAGCCCGTGCCTTGATGGAGCCCGGGTCGCTTTCAAAATTTCCCAGGTCTTCCTCACGGGGCGCGGTAAATGGGTGGTGCATCGCGGCGTATCTTTTTTCCGTTTCATCGTATTCCACTAAAGGAAACTCGGTGACCCATAGAAAGGAATTTTTCGATTCATCAATCAGGTTCAACTGTTTGCCCAAAGCCAGCCGGAGATGGGCGAGGGCGTCAGCCACAATTTTAGGAGTGTCAGCAATGAAAACCACTGTGTCGCCGGGTTCACTGCCTAACGCCTTCAACATGTTATCAAGCATTTCCTGCTCAAAGAATTTGATGATGGGGGATTGCAGTTCGTTTTCCTGCACCTTGATCCACGCCATTCCTTTAGCGCCATAGGTTTTGGCGATTTCGGTTAAATCGTCCAATGCTTTTCGAGATAGAGCTTCCGCGCTGTTCTTGACGTTGAGAGCCCGTACCTGACCCCCCGATTCCAGCACTTGCGCAAACACTTTAAACGAGGTGCCTTTTACAATTTCACCAAGGTCAACGATTTCCATGCCGAATCGCATGTCCGGTTTATCAGTTCCAAACCGGTCTATAGCTTCCTGATATTTCAAAACAGGGAAGGGGGTCTCAATTTCCTGATCGAGAACTTCCTTATAAATTCCGGCCATCATCTGTTCGATCATTTGAAACATGAGTTTCTCATTGCCGAAAGACATTTCGATGTCGACCTGGGTGAATTCAGGTTGCCGGTCGAAACGTAAATCTTCATCGCGGAAACATTTAACAATCTGGAAATACCGGTCCATTCCAGAGACCATGAGAATCTGCTTGAACAACTGCGGTGACTGGGGCAATGCATAAAACTTTTGCGGGTTGAGCCGGCTCGGTACGAGGTAATCCCTCGCCCCTTCGGGTGTGCTCTTGGTCAGCACCGGGGTTTCCACTTCCATGAAACCGTTCTTGTGCAGTTCGTTCCTGGCTACACGGGTGATGTCATAACGCATTTTCAAATTGCGCTGCAGCTCCGGACCTCGCAGGTCAAGAAACCTGTATTTCAGACGCAGGGCTTCAGAAGTATCCTGCGGCTCCCAGGGGGAAATAGGGGGTGTTTCTGATGGATTGAGAATGCTCAACTGATCGACATAAACTTCAATCGTCCCCGTTTTCAGTTTAGGATTCACCATATCATCAGGACGTGCGCGGACCTTCCCGATAACGCCAATCACATAATTGCCGCGAATGGACTGGGCGTGCTCGTGCGCGAGTTGGTCGATCTGCGGATTCAGCACAACCTGGGTCATGCCAAACTTATCCCACAAGTCGACGAAGATGAGTCCCCCATGATCACGACGGGTGTGCACCCATCCGCACAGGGTCACGGTTTCACCGATATGTTTTTCCGACAGCGTGCCGCAGTCGTGCGTTCTTTGTAGTTCGTTGCTCATTTAATTATGGTTTTGAATCCGTTGGATTGGAATAAGCATGAAAGCCAGCCCCTAAAGGGACCAAAGCCCTATAAGGTACTGAAAACAGGGCAGACTTGCAAGCGTTAATCTAAGAGTAGGGGAGAGAGGCTTAAGACTCCTGTTCTTCAGGGGGGGGCTCTTCTTCCTGGCTGACAAGGGCTTCCTGCTCTTTTTCCGCCTTTCGCTCGGCTTCGAGCCGCGCCAGCTCCTGCTCTTTGCGTTTCTTATTAAGCTGATACTCGACCACCATCTGCGGCTTGACCTTGATCGCCAGCGGAATATTAACCGTACTGCACGAGCGCATGCAGACTCCGCAACCGGTGCAGATATTTTTATCGATGACCGGTTTGTCATTCACCTGATGTATGGCTCCGGGAACCGGACAGTCGATCACGCATTGCTGGCAGAAGGTGTCGCCATAGGCCTGGCACTTTTTCTTGTCCAGAATGGCGTAGCCCATATTCACATCAGTAAGTTCCTGGACCGGGAGCAGGGCTTTATCCGGGCAGGCGGAGATGCAGGGCAATTCGGTGCACATCACACAGGGATTGCGCATCGGGTCGATATAAGGCGTGTTGTAAACGAGGAATCCCATTTTCTTAGGCGCGCGCTGGATAGCGTCTTTCGGGCAGGCATGAATACACTCATCACAACGGGAACAGGCCTGCAAAAACTGCTTCTCTGAAATCGCACCCGGCGGCCTCAGCAGGGGGACCCGTTTGGTGACCTTGTCGACCGCCTTATTAACACTGTCGATTTTGTTCTGGACGTTTTCTACGACCGGCTTGGCAAAATAATGGACTCCCTGGCGCAACAGGTTGCGGCGGTCATATTCCTTATCATCCTCGTCATCTTCCTCAAGCTCGAAAATGTTGTTACCTGCTTCCGCGGGTTTTACAGTCGAGTTTTCGGTTGATGATTCCACCGGCGTTGTCTCCGGTTCTTCATCAGGAACAAGCACTTCACCGCGAAGCAGCCGTTTCTCTTCAGGACTTTCCTTAAACCTTGAAACCAGCTTTTTGAAGAACCCTTCTTTAGGCTGCTCAGGCTCGTCAGGTTCCGTTTCGGTTTCTTCTTCACCTTCTGCTGCTGTGACTTCTTCAGTTTCTTGGGCAGGTTCAGGTTCTTCGTTTTCAGGAGAGGGAGTTTCTTTTTTTACGGGTTTTTTTGCCGCGGCTTCATCTTCCACCGCGGCGCCGAAATCGATAAAGTTGCCGAACGAAAAAATATCCCGCCGAGATATCTCTTTGGGTTCTTCTTCAACCTTGGGGGTGATGGTTTCCTTGTCCAGGCTTAAGGGACTGGGTTCATCGACAGCACTGCTGTGATTTCCACGCTGGTCTTCACTGATGTGGTCTTCAACACCCTTGCTGGAAGTTTTCTTCTTACCTTTGAAGGTTTCTTTTGCGAGACTGTGTCTGAATTTCATAATTGTTGCATGCTCTTCTTTGCATTGTCGACGGGTTCATTCTTTATCGAAACGAGAGGAGACTTGTTTTTCAGCCGAGATGAACTGTTTCCTGCCAGGGAAAACTATTGCCAGTTTCCACCGGGGGCTTCCCCGGTCAGAGCCAGCCGTTTTCCTGGGCGATATTGTTATAGTCGTGCCAGTTTTGCGCGTCGGCGTTTTCCAGCATATATTCGTCCATCGCCAGCACTAAAGGGTGGCCCTTGTTGACAAAAGACTGTACCGTCGGGAACCGCAAAACAAACGTGGTGACCGCGGCCTTGCCCAATGTCATGATGTTCGGGTCTTTCAACACCGTTTGCAGAACTTCATCAGCGTTTTCCTGGGTGATGGACTCGAATAACTGCGCGGTCTTTTCTTCCAGTTCCGGGTGCTCATCACAAACCATGGCGGCACGCATTTGCAGTTCCAGGATTTTTTGATAATCCGCTTCGTCGTATTCCCCTTCCATTCGGCCTTCTTCCCAGGCAGATCCTTCCAGGTTGCGCTCGCCCGGGCTGTCTTTACGTTCAGAAGTTTCTGAAAATGCCAGATTTGCTTCATCCAGCAGGATTTTGGCTTTAACTTCCGCGCTGGTTTCTGTGTTGGACATGACTTGTTTCGTGCTCCATTTAACTATGAGTGTTAACACCGGGCGCGGCTGGCTTCGGGTGCTTTCGGAGACCAGCTCATTTTTTGCCCGATTTTGATTAAGTGTATAGATTAGGATATGTTAGCATTAACCACGTAGATTCCAAAAATTTAAAAACGGCAGGTATTGCTGATACAGGATCTTCTATGAAAAAAGTCATGTTGATATTTCCGCCGGAATGGGTGCCCACTGCTCCCTACCTGGCTTTACCGAGTCTTGCGGCGGTTCTGCGCAAAAACGGCATTGAGACGGTCCTCAAAGATATCAACGTGGAGATGTTCGACCACTTTTTCACGCCCGGATTCCTGCTGTTCGTCAAAAACAAAATACAGGCAAGGCTGAAAGCCCTGACACAAAAAGAGTATGGAGAAGCCCTGAGTCAGGAAGACGCGGAGCTGAAACAAATGCTCAGCGACTACCAGCACATCGACCTCGAACACCATATCAATAAAGTGGGACGCGCCAAGCGGATCATGCGCGGACCCGAGTTTTATGAAGTGGAAAAAGCCGAATGGGCCCTCAACGCCTTCAGGGAAGTGATGGAATATATCTCGGTCTGCTACTTCCCCGCCAGCATCAATTTCTATCCGGTCGAGAGCAACCTCAACGTATATCGTCCCTGGGTGTCCGAAGACCTTTTGAAAGTGCCCTACGACAAAGATGTCAATGTCTATGCCGACATCTGCCGCCAACTGGTTCTGCGTTCCATCAAAAAAGAACAACCGGAGGTGGTCGGCATCTCCATCGGTACGCCGGTGCAGCTCATGTCGGGCATCACTTTCGCCACTTTGATCAAAGAATCGTTTCCCGATATCCACGTGACGGTGGGCGGCAACATCATCACCCGGTTGAAAGACGAGTTCTCGAAAAAACCGCATTTCTTCGGCAAGGCGTTCGACTCGATGATCACCTACGAAGGCGAACACGCCATGGTCTGGCTGGTCGAGGCCCTGGCGGGTAAACGCAAAATGTCTGAAGTGTCCAACCTCATCTATAAAGATGAAGAAGGCAACATGCACGTCAACGACACGTATCAGGAGAAGGTCAGCGAACTGCCGCCGCCGGACTTCGAAGGCATGCCGTGGGATAAATATTTCTCGCCGGAAAAACTCGTTCCCTATCTCGGCACACGAGGCTGTTACTGGGGCAAATGCACCTTCTGTGATCACGGTGCCGGTTATATCGACCAGTTCCGCGCCAAGCACGCCGACCAGATTGTCGATGAACTCGAATACCTGAAAAACAAACTAGACGCCAAACACTTCATGTTCACCGATGAGTCGTTCCCGCCGGCGCTGTTCATCAAACTGCCGCCGATGATGGTCGAACGTGAACTCGACATCTATTGGACCACGCTCATCCGTTTCGAATCACAACTATTGGAACCGGAATTGTGGGACATGGCGCACAAGTCCGGGTGCAGGTCCTTGTATTACGGACTGGAATCCGCCAACGACCGCATCATCAAACTGGTGAAAAAAGATACCGATATCGAAGCCGCAAAGGTCAACCTCGAACAGGCCAAGCGAGTGGGCATCTGGAGCCACGTCATGTGTTTTTACGGCTTCCCTTCAGAAACCGAAGAAGAGGCCGAAGACACCCGGCAGTTCCTCCTGCAGAACCGGGACAAGATTCCATCCGTCGAGATGTATTTCTTCGTGCTCTATAAAAACGCGCCGGTGATGTATCAGAAAGATGAATACAAAATCCAAGTAAAAGAAATTCCTGAACACGACCTGGCTCTGGATTTTTATTACACGCCTGAATCGGGGCAGACCACCGAGCAGGCGATGCATAGGTATGAAGATTTCTACCGCAACGATTTTGACCCCTGGGCACTGC
>WAHY01000006.1:0-5793 GCA_009873635.1 Nitrospinota bacterium | reverse complement strand
AAAAGAAATTCCTGAACACGACCTGGCTCTGGATTTTTATTACACGCCTGAATCGGGGCAGACCACCGAGCAGGCGATGCATAGGTATGAAGATTTCTACCGCAACGATTTTGACCCCTGGGCACTGCGCATCAACGCCCGTGAACACGTGTTCCTCTATATCACGAAGTTTGGCACTAGCGACCTGCCGCACCTCTACGTGAAAAACGATCCCGAATCCCACGAACGCAGCATGGCTCCCGAGTTGATGATGTAGCTGCGAGTCGTCACTGACAACGTCATACCCCTTATCAGGGGAGGCAACTATCATTGGCTCTTTAAGCCGAGTTAACTATTTTCAGCATATTAAAGCGATTGCCCGCTGGCTCTTCGCCGAGTAGTTGCCACCCGCGGCCTCGCGGGCTAGTTGTCTCTTCTAAATCCGCGCATTTGCGGGACGGTGCCGTCAAACTCGGTGGTGGCCTGATCGGATTTGGGTTGGATTTCTTTCTTCTCTTCCTGTGCTTTCTTTTCCAGCAGGAACACACAGAGATCGGGATTGACCTGGTTCTCCGGACACATCTTGAGATGTTGACGGAAGAACGGCATGTTGTAGACCGGGTCGTTATAAAGCGTTTCCAATCCATAATGGTCGAAGAGTCCCTGTAACGGGCGCGGTCCGACCAGGAAGAGGAAGCCATCCGGCAGCATGGCGTTGACCAGTGCCTGCAACATGCTTTCGCAGGCTTCACGGTCGGGGTGATACATGAACGGAATCCATTTAAAGATCAGCCCATACTGCAAGCTGTAAGCGTGGGCGATGTGTTCCGCTTCAGGCAGGAACGAAACTTTCTGCAGGTTGTCCAGTTGATCGCGTGATGCGGCGTAGTTCCACAACAGTTGCGCGTTTTTCTGCGCGAACTCGTTGTCGCTGAACAGCACGGTGTATTCCCGCTCCTTGGTGCAGTCCACACAACCGGCCAGCACGGTGTCGAAGGTGTGGATGAGGACCTTGTCGATTTTTTCCAGCCGGTGCGGCATGGCCGGGGCCATTTCCATGTAATAGAAAATCTGGTCGAGCACCATCGGTTGCAAAGAGGACTCGTCAATATCGGCGGCCCCCTCGGGATAAAACGGAACGGTGTATTGCACCTTGACCGGATCAACCACCGGCGGTTCTCCGTTGAAGAACCATTTCCAGGTAAATGGATAGGTGTGTGCCAACCGTGTTGGATAGGTTTGCGGTCGCAGGTTCCAGGCCGGATTGAATGGAACTTCTCTGCCGCGTTCACCTTCGAGCAGGGTGAACGATTGCGTGCCCACTCTCACCTCCCGTTCGATCGGCGGTTTCCTCACTCCTTCACAATTGGTGTAGGGGAAGGTGATGGGGTCGTCATAAGCCGTGACTTTGTAGAGATAACCATCCTGCGCGGTGACCACGACTTTCTGGCTTTCACTGAAATAGCGTACCGGCGCGTGTTCCTGCGGGGTCCAGGTGATCTCGTGCGAGGTCATCGGGTCCATGAACAGTTTCTTTAAGTCTTTGCCTTCCGGTCCTTCCGGCACAAAAAAAGCGGAGAAAATATTGAAAGCTTCTTTTGAGGGATAGGTGGGGAGTCCGCGATACCTTAAAGGCGGCAGTTCCCTTTCCCGCGACTGGTCTTTATAGATTCCCCAGATGAACTCGAAAACGGCTCCGCCGGTGCCCGGCAGGGTGGACTGGAACAGTTCAACGACAGGGATCAGGTTGAGCCGGGCCCAGTTGACCTGAAACATGAAACTGATGAACATGGATTTGTCGAACGTTCCTTCGTGCAGGGCGTAGAGTCCATCTTTAGTGAGCTGGATGTCGTATTTCCCTTCTCCCTTATGGATCATCTGGTTGTCGTTGTAAAAGTATTTCACTTCGGAGAAAGGGACGCGCCAGGCTTCGGCGGCTTTTTCGCGCAAATCATCGAGCGTCATTTTTTCCCACCCGTCATGGCTGCTGATGTCGATTTGTGTCGAGAAGGTTTTGGCGCGTGGTTTGATGCCCACCCACTGCCGGTTGTCGAGACGCATTCTTGCCAGGGCGAGATCGGTCACTCCGGTCACATCGTTATGGGACCATAGGGCCTCGTGCAGGGGGTTGCCTTCCGGGTCCGTGCACAGGAACCGCCGGCCTTCTTCGTTGTAGAAAACAAAATGCCCGGTCGAGAAAATGATGACACGGGTATTGGCCACGCTGGGGGAATCGTTTTCGAACAGGTGGGTGCAGCCATCCTGCTCCTTCGATTCGAGGTTGGGGATTTTCTTTTCCAGCTCTACAGCGTAGTCCAGATTATCGGCGAAGGTCAGCGACCCTTCACGGGTCAAAGCCTCTACAAGTTTTTCAGTTTTAATCACGCTCATTTTCCACTCAATAGTAAATAGTTTTAGAAGGCTGCAGGGGTATTAAGGTCCCATTAAGCCGAGATGCCTCATGATTGCAAAACAAAGCCATTGCCCGCTGGCACTACGCCTAGTAGGAAAAGCGTCCAATTTATAATAACCTTGGCACTCTAGCAAGATAAAGTTGCGAAATAACCTTCGCTTTCTGGCGAGGGAGGAAGTGAGTACAGGCTCCGTAGGATAGTCATCGCGAGCGACTGGAAGGAGCGTGGCGATCCAGACTCTGGGATTGCCAGAACGGTTAATTTATGAAGACTTCTGGATTGCTTCGTCGCCAGGACTCCTCGCAATGACGGGCATTGGCCCATTAAGCCGAGATTAAGTCTGTCTGCCAGACTAAGCTATAGCTAGTTGGGTCCAGCGTTACCCCTACGGGGCACGAAGTCTTAGGTAGAATATAACGCACGCTGGCCGTGTTGACACAGAGGCTCATGACCTCTATAATTCATAACTTAAACCCGTGAAATATAAGCGTTTTCAACCGTTGCCGAATGGGCCCTGTCGGTAAGATTGGGAAGTATTGCTGTTTGGCAACGATTTCATATTTTTAAACACAAATTTGTAAAGGTGGGATATGGACGAGGGAAGGAAGTTTGAGAAACTCGGTTATGAGAGTTTACAGAAAAACAACATTGAGGAAGCAGAGACCAATTTTCTTGAAGCGTTGAAGCATATGGAAAAGTCGGGCGACGACACCGGTCAGGCCTATGTTCTTGGCAACCTCGGCAATATTTGTTTTCAGAGCAAGCAGTTCGACAAGGCGGAAGACTTCTATTCCCGTTCCCTGACTTATATGGAAAAGCTGAAGGACGCGAAGGGTATTGAAAGTTCCCTTGGCAATCTTGGCAGTGTTTATTTTTATCAGGGCAGTCTGGAAAAGGCGGAAGAAAGTTATCAGCGTGCCCTGCAGATCATGATCGAGGCCAATGATCCGCTTGGGCAGGGTATCTACAACGAGTATTTGGGCAACACCTTCCTGAAAAAAGAAGACATTGAACAGGCGATTGATTACTACCAGAAGGCCAAAGACTTTATGGGACAGGCCAAGCAGGATGAACGCAAGATCCAGCAGCTTGAGGGCAGGATCGAATCTCTCCAAAAACACCCCGCGTTGTTAGGTAAAACTGAATCAGCACTGCTGGAGGAAGTGGAGACACTCACGAAGGGCGGACAACAAACCCAGGTTATTGCCAAGTTGCAGGATCTGGAAGAACTTTACTTCCAATGGCAGCGGATGGATAAAGTGGCAGAGACCATTTTGAAAACCATCAAGGTGCTGGAAGATATGGGGGAAAAAACTTCAGCGGGAGTTTGCTACGCAAACCTTGCAGGAATCTACCTGCAAATGACCAGTGAAGGGCAGGCTGAAAAAGTTGATGAAGCGGAAGCGAACTTCAAGAAAGCCATCGAGGTGATTGGCGATTCTGACAAGCGCAGGAATTCTTATCTGCTGGGAAGTTTGGGAAATATTTACCTTAATAAGAACCAGCTTGATCTGGCTTGGGAGCATTATGACAAGTCTCTCAAGATCATGCAGGAGTTGGGTGACCTTTTAGGGGAAGCGCGAGGTTATGCCAATCTGGGTAATGTAAGAAGTTTGCAGAAAAACTGGGATGGTGCGCAGGAGCAGTATTTCAAATCTCTGGAGTTGATGGAGAAGCAGGAGAACCGTCCGGGAATTGCCCAGCAATGTGAATCGCTGGGAGACATTTTTATCAAGAAAGAAGAGTTTGACCAGGCGGAAGATCACCTGATGCGGGCCAGCGATTTATATGAAGCGATGAAAGAGCAGGGTTCGGTCCAGGAAGTGCAGAACAAATTGATGTTCATTTTTTCCCAGCCCAAATATCTCGAAAGCCGGAAACAGCAGATCCGCGAAGCTTTGAAAAAACCGGAAGCCGAAAAAGACAGCAAGCTCAAACTGGCTTTGCTCAGTGACCTGGGCAATGTCTTATTCATGGCCAGTGACTGGGATGAAGCGGAAGAAGTAGCTAAAGAAAGCATTGCTATTCACGAGAAGTCTGGCGACAAGGGAGCGTTGAGTGCGGCCCTGGGGAACCTCGGTAGTATTTCGATGGAGAAACAGGATTACGAGGGTGCGGTGGAGAACTATGGACGCGCTATCGAACTCAAGGAAGAACTGAACGACCAGAAAGGTTTGCAGGAATTGCAGGGCAGTTATTTAAATGTCCTGATCATGTCCGGCAAAATGGACGTTGCGGAAAAGCTGGTCAAGAAATCCTTAAAAGCAAATGAGGCAAATAATAATACGCGGGGTGTCATGCATGACTACCGCAACCTGGGAAATATCTGCCTGCAGAAAACCGACTGGCTCAATGCCGAGAAAAATTATTTGAAGGCATTGGAAATCAACACCAATTCTGATAACAAGCCGGAGATGGCGGAGGATAACAGGAATATCTATAACCTCTATCTGCAGAAAGAAGACTGGAACCAGGCGGAAAAATTCGCGCTGAAAGCTTTGGATATTTCTGAGAGCATCAAAGACTATCGCAATGTCTGTGCAGATTGCCGCATTCTCGCTAATATTTACGTTGAGAAAAAGGAACGCTCGAAGCAGGAGGTTTACTACAAAAAGTCTCTTGAAAGTTCCCAGATCCTCAATGACCCGAAAGAAATTCTCATCGACCTGAGATATTTAGGCAAGTTCAATATGGACCGGGGATACAGGGAAAAGGCCGGTGATAATTTTAATCAGGCTTTCGATCTCTCCAAACAGTTGAACGACAAAAAAGAAATTGCCGAGGATTACCGTAACCTGGGAAACCTTGCTTTTAGTAATGGAGAGCGAAATGAAGCTGAGCAATGTTATTTGAAAGCCCTTGAACTTACCCGTGAGGTGGGTGATTTTAAAGGAGCCGGTCAGGACTTCACCTATCTGGGTAATTTGAAATTCAAAGATTATTTGTTTGAGGAAGCGGAAAGATATTTCGCCCAGGCCAGTGAATGTTTTGAGAAAACCAATAGTTGGACCAGCCTGATTCAGTTTGAGTTAACGGTTGCCAGAATGGAGATTCTGGTTTCTCGTTATGATCAGGCGGATGATTATATCAGCAAAGCCCGAAAAATTGCGAAAGACTTGGGTGATCCTGAACCGATCATGAAAGCGATTCAGGAAATAGAAAAGCTGAAAGACTCTGTTGATAAGAAATAGACCGATCGTCACGAGAAAAGCTTTGTAGGAATATTCCTACATTGAAACCAGGGTCTAAAACAGACTTACCTGTATAAAATAATAAGAGACGTTGGTGCTTGATCAGGTCAATCATTGTAGATTTTGGGAGCTGGTTTGTGGAATCTAATTGAGACCCATTATCAACGTATAAAGATATAAAAAATAAAGGCCATTTGTCTTGACACAGG
>WAHY01000005.1:123359-131728 GCA_009873635.1 Nitrospinota bacterium | reverse complement strand
CATCCGCTTTCCAGGAGTTACCCAGGGTAATGTCCTTCCCTGTTTCTGGATCACGGTACACCGAACCGCGTGGCCCGATGATGATACCGCCGAACAGTCCGTCTCTCACGTTCGTCGTCAGGTTACCGAAATCCCAGATCAATGCACCGTTGATGTTGTAATCAGGATGTGCATAGAACGTGTAGGTTTTCGATTTACCCGGTGCAACCGTCTGGTCGCCAGGGTTGTTACCGACGTTGATGCCCTGGGAATCCAGAGGATCGAACGCGATGTTGTTAGGATGCATTGAAGCGTTTCCTTCTTTCAGACGGTTGGTCAGTTTAACTTTGACACAATCGCCGATGTTGGCACGCAGGGTCAAAGGATGAGGCATATGCCCAGTCGCAGCCTGCTTGGCTTCACCCTCCAGCGCGAAGATTTTACCTTTCGCGTTGGCGAGCTGAAGTTTACGCTCAAAGTCTACTTCGATCTCATCTTCAGTGTTTGGGTTAAACTTCAGTGCTTTATCAATTGCTACAACGCTGAAGCTCTTAACCGGTGCACCTTTCGGGCAGAGAGTTCTCTTCTGTTTCTTGGCAAAGTCTTCGTTGCCAGGAAGAACCTGAAGGTCTTTCTGCTTTTTGTTGTGCACTCGGAAAATACCCCAACTGCCTTCAGACAGATGAGAAGTACGACCGTCATACATCAGGTAGTCACCTGCCATACCCTGATAACCACCAGCGGTGGTCGCCAGGTCATAGCGCTCAGCTATACCAATATGCAGAGCATTGGTCACCCGTGAATCCGGATCATAACGCTCTGGTCGGAACCCATGTCCTGAAAGTGAGAATACATGAGTTTCGTTCATCATACCGTGCAACATACGGAATACCACATTATCCCCCACATACGCTCGAATCATCGGAGTATCAGGGTCTCTGTGGGTCTTACTGCTGAACAGTTGTGAAGCATCAGAGTTTGACCTCAACCGTGCAGTCAATGAAGCCGCACGGAAGTTGAAGCCACCACCTGTGGTGTGCGTTCCACCATTGAGGTGTGGGAAAGCTACTTCCAGCATGCTAGAAGGCATCTGGAAGGAAATCGACTGACCGGCAGCAATCGCGTTCTCACGCGTCAGTCCGGGTGGATTTCCTTCACTCACCAATTGTGCTGTATGTGGAACTGTGTCATGCAACTGTACAACGATTTCACGGAAACTGCCGTTACGCCCGTATGCGAAAGGCTCTGTTCCATGAATGTCGGCAACTGGCCCACTGCGGATTGGTTCGCCGGTTTTAGGATCGTGATACGTAGATCCCCAAGGCTCAACAATGGTAGATCCGATTCCACCATGTGGCCAGGTGGTCGCACCGAACGCATGGTCATGCCAGAACACCAGACCTAAATCAACATCTACCCACCAGCGATAGCGAACATATTCCGTACTAACAATCTGTCCCGCTTTGTGACTGTGAGTCATGCCTTCGGAGAACGTGATGGTATACGTATCATCTTTCGCAAATCCCTTGTTTGGGTCAGGCGAAATATTCGTAATCCAGCGTGCATCCTTGCCATTGGGAACTTCGATACCAACAATGATATCGGCTCCAACATGGTAAGGCGTTGAATGCTTGGCCATCTTAACCACTACTGTTTTATCACCAGGCCGGGTTGATTTAACAACATGACCGTTCATCGGAACAGGCATACCAACATGGTGACCGTCTTTCATCTTCTTGGTGAACTGCTTGTAAGACCTCATGGACTGGTCGTAAGAGAAACCTGAAATTACGCCGTCTGAAGCCTGGTTGTCGAACTGGAAGAAATGCGGATGAATGTTCAACTTCGACATCTGGAAGTTGGTGAAATCATCATCATTCCATTCACTGGTCAACAGCAGGTCCACACAGTCATAAACGTTGGCACGAATGACCAACGGAATGGCTTTCTTAGGATCTGCCTTCACAGCAGCCATTTCCTCATCGATAACATAGATCAGGCCATATTTATCGATAATAGGTGGTGTGCTTCCTACCGCGCCGGAAAGCTCTATCGGAGTATTGATGAAGACCAGATTGTACTGCTTACGACCAGCACCCCTAGGACAAAGACTCCATCTGCCCTGCTCACCCGGCTTGGCACCACCTGTGTTCTCCATATCAGAACCACTTCGAGAACTACCAGACTCTGTCTTGGTAATAACCTCATGGTCGGTCTGCATATGGAACGGCTCTAGCCAGGGAGCACCACCATGGTTACGCGCGAAAGGAACACGCTTACCAAAATGTGGTGTCATATGAGGCCACGCCAGTTTTCCATGCTGGTCAAACTGCAATGGATGACGCTTACCAGGGCGCGGAGAAATATACTTAGGTGTTTTCAAAGTGGATTCCCGCTCAGAAAGAGCCTGGTTGCCTTTCCAGCTATAATCCCAGACAGATCCGTCATAAGACAGAATCTGGCCTTTTTCATCATCAGTATGACCGGGTTGCCCTTGAGGCGGAAGCATGTACTTAACCCAGTCTTTGACATTAACGACTGGTGTTGCTTTACTCCAATCACTTTTTCCAGAATCTATAATTTTAAACTTCTTGCCAAACCAGTCCATGGTCCTGCCGACCAGCTTGTCTGAAGTCTGACCTTTGGGAATTCTTCCCAAACGATCGGGAAGCTCTTTCAAAGGACGCATAACATCGGTGCTACCCATAGGATAATTACCATCCTGTAGGGTGTTATAAACCCTCCAGTAACCCCACATACCCGCTACGTAATGATGCGCAACGTGACAGTGAAACAGGAAGTCTCCAGCTAAACGCTGACATAGACCTGATCCACACTCCGTTTCAAGGTCGAGTGCTTCTGCAGGTCCAATAACCTCAACATCAACGCGGTCGGTCGTGGTACGAACCACCGGATATTTAACCGGACCATCGTATGCTGCTTGTGTCAGGTTTGTAATTTGTGGCTCACGTTGCGGTGAACGAGTCCAACGGATAGAACCTCCATGAGGATGATGTGAATGGAACACTTCACCACCACCATGAATCAAACGGAACTTCGCGGGGTCACCCAGGTATGAACGTGGAATCGTAGTCGGAGCATCCGCAAAAGTATAAGAACTGTACGACAGAGATTCGTCCTCATAATGGAAATGCTTTTCCTGTTGAGCCAGGTTGTTGATACCAAAAGGTTCAGAACGAAAATTCATAGCGCGAGCTGATGGACGATAAGCGTCCGTCAACGGGTCACGCTGAGGAATCATTTCTCCGTGACGATTAAGAGGTCGAAAGGATTCGTCACCCACCTCATGGTAAAAAAGAGCGAACTCACGGAAATCACGGGCATCGTCATTAACGATCATGGCCATCCATCCGTTTTCCAAAGGACCGCCGGTCCATGGATCCAGATAACGGGAACCTCTCGGCTCAACAATGAACGCACCAATCAGTCCCAGCGCAGAAGGATCACGACCCGCATGGTTCTGGATCATGTGACTGCCTTCCTGCTCGTCAACAGGAATGAACCATTCAAATTCCTGAGTTTCGCCGGAAGATACGATAGAACCCTTTGTGGCTGCCGTATTAGGCTGACCAGAAGAGCTGATGATCATCGCAGATCCACTGATCTGAAAACCCGCATCTTCGTCTTCCAGGCGGTTTGTGAACTTAACGCGAATACAATCGCCCTGATTACCACGAATGGTCATAGGCTGAATCGCATCACCCTGCAAACCGGTAGATACCGCTCCAGGATCCAAGCCGTCTTCTTTTACTCGAGCCGCAAGATTTCTTTTTTCCTCATCACGGACTCTATCGATATCCTTATCCAGGACATACATATAGCCCGGGTAGTAGTCTCCCCACTGGTTAAGGGTAACTTCTACATTAATAGCAGAAACTTCATACCTCTTGATGGGAGCATTACTTGGACAATGAGCACCCTTATAGACTTTAGATGCTGCTTCAGAAGGCCCAAGCAAATAGCTCTGCCCCAACTGATGAGCTGACCAAGAGTCATGGAATCCACCACCTGATGAAGCCGGGCTGGCATGCTCCTTGACCTTATCCTGTAGTTGCCCCATAAGCCTCATAAATGTTTTATCCAGCTTTTCCTGGCTGCCTTCCAAACCACTCATCAAATCCTCTTGATTGAGCTGGTTTTCAAGCTTATTTAACCATAATGGCTTATCAACTGCTTTGTTACCTGTATTGTGTCCTACGTGCGAATGATCTGTAGAAACCGAATATACCGGCGTAGCTACAAACATCATAAGAGTCAAAACCAACAATACTTTTCCACCTGCACCATCTGCTAAATACTTAATACTGTTCCACATTAGAACCCTCCTGAAAGGTAAATAACAAATAAACTTTCATATTCTTTATATATTTCATCGAATATAGTAATAGCGCGTCAACAAACCAAAATTTAGGGAACTAGCACCTACTAAATTAATAGATCCAAAAATAAATAATTTATTCTGAAAAACTGAGATTTAATGGAAAATAGCTGAATAAAAAATAAAAAGAGATCAAACCTTATGCAGAAATACGTATTTTGGGCAAAACAAAGGTGGGATAAAATATAATAATTAAAAGAAAAAACGGGTGGTTGATCGTGATTTAAATAAAGATTAGTTAATCAGGCGTATTGTTATTAAGTCTAGAGTCTATAAAGGAAGAACGCAAAAGTTCTTTTTTCAGGTGAACTTTTGCACGCGCAATGCGAGACATTACGGTACCTATAGGTATATTCATAGTTTCAGCAATTTCTTTGTATGACAATCCATCAAAAAAGAATTTAATCAGCGGCAATCGAAGCTTATCCTCTAGCTTGTTTAAAATATTTAGTATGTTTCTTTTTAATTCAGCTCTTAAAACTTCTGTTTCTATATTTTGTTCACTACTTAGTCTATCGCAGATTGAATCAAACTCAATTTCCGCACGCTTTTTATTTTTTTGAATATCTTTTAAGAATTGATTCCTCAATATGGAAAACATCCAATACTTTACTTTCTCCGGGTCTTTAAGTTGATTATAATTTTTTATTGCTAAATATAAGGTCTCCTGAATCATGTCTTGTGCATTATCAGGGTTTCCGCACCAACGAATTGCAGATTTATAAAGTATAGGGACATGAGGCAACAATTTTTTTTTAAAGCAATCCTTCTCTTCAGCCTTAACAAGACTATTTTCAAAAAAACTTAAAAACTCCATTAACTAACTATAACCCCAAAAAAAACACAAAAAGATTGATTAATAAAAGGTTTCTAAATTAAAATAAAGAAAGTATGATTTAGTAACAGGACTAAATTACGCTAATCGAGGAATAATAGCTAAAAAGAACTATCTTTAAAAGTAAATATATCTAAAATGCTAAAGTTGGTGTAAATACGCAAAAGTATTCTATAGTTTCAATTAAAATTGGTTAATAACTATGATAATTAGTAATTTAGAACTGCTTGAAATATCGATTAAAATTGAACGTGAGGGAGCTAGATTTTATAGCGAACTATCGGGCAAAGTCAAAGATACAATAGCAAAAGAATTTTTAATTCAAATGGCTAAAGAAGAAGCCTCTCATGAAAATCAATTCATAAAAATTCTTGAGGAAACAGATAATTTGGAATGGGAAAATGATGAGAATCTAAAAAGTTTAACAACAGAAAAATTCCAAACTGACATCTTCCCAAAAACTAGTGAGGTTCTAGGTGAATTACCAAAGTTTGAAGACATCGAAAAAGCTTTTGATTTTGCAATAGAGTCCGAGAAAGTATCTGCAGAGTTTTATCACATCTTAGGGAATGCATGTAAAGATATTGAGTTGAAAACAAAATTATTTCAGTTGGAAAAAGCAGAAATAGAACATTGCGATAAAGTTATTTATCTCAAAAAACGTATAAAAAGAACAGTTTAGTTAGCTTTGAAATCCACGAGATCGGTTGACAGGTTTTGGTAGTATTGAACCTATTCAACCGGAGACCGTGAGATGACACCAGAAGAACGGGATATTAGCCGAAAACTTAGAGTTTTAACCTACGCCAAGAAAATTAAAAACGTTTCCAAAACCTGCCGCTATTTTGGGATTTCAAGAACTACTTTCTACGAATGGAAACGGGCCTATGAGGAAAAAGGAGAACCGGGTCTGATCAATCGAAGTCCAGGGCCTTCCTACGGAAACGCGCCGCATCGATATCCGGACGAGGTTTATGAAAAAATTCTCTACCTGCGGAAAACTTATCATATGGGGCCGCAACGGATCGTCTGGTACCTTGAACGCTATCATGATATCCGGATCTCCTCAGGGGCCGCCCATAAAACCCTGCTACGGCATGGCTTGAATAAGCTACCCCAAAACTCCAGGAAACGTTCCATCGTAACCAAAGAGATACGAAAAGCAGGTTCCAGGCCATCATGTCCAGGTTGATGTCAAGTTCCTCATTTCCCAAAAAGATGGTGGAAAGGTGAAACATTACCAATATACGGCCATCGATGACGCCACACGCATACGGGCTTTAAAGGTTTACAAAAAACACACTCAAAAGAACGCCATTGATTTTATAGATTATGTGGTCGATAAATTCCCTTTCCGAATTCAAACCGTAAGAACCGATAACGGTCATGAGTTCCAGGCTCAGTTCCATTGGCATGTTGAAGATAAAGGCATCCGGCATCATTACATTAAACCAAGAACCCCTCGTCTCAATGGCAAGGTTGAACGATCTCACAAGACAGACAAGCAGGAGTTCTATCAACTTCTCGAATATACCGATGATGTCGATTTAAATAAAAAACTCAAGGAATGGGAAAACTTCTACAACTGCCACAGGCCTCATGGGGCGTTTAAGGGAAAGACACCCTATGAAATCCTGAAAGAAAAAATGGAAAGTTGAGGTGCCTGTGGACCCTGTGCGAAAATGCCTCGCATTTTCCACAAGTCCACAGGACTAACTGTTAACCGATTTTACGGCTCTCACAAGTTAGCAATCCAGTTTTACAAAGATCACTTAACACCCTAACTCCCTTCTCCCATATTACAATCTTTTATTGTTTGCAAAATCTTCTAGTCTAAGCCTGCAAAAATATAAGTTTCCAAAATCCTAAATGAAAACTAACTCTAAATAATGTTTCTTTCTGAAAAGAAATATTTCTTCAAAAGTATTATTAACAATAAATAAATTATTCACTTCTATTTCGGGAATATTTCCAAAGAATATGGATCTTATTTATTGAAGTTTGCATTTTGAGTTTTCATGAATTGGTAGATCCACCCTTTTTCTACCTCCTAAGTTCAAACATTTCATGTCAGACTCTAATGCCTTGAAAGATCCACCCAATTTTCTACCTCCTAGGGTGGGTCTTTCTTTAAAATATTTTTTTATATTTTAATACAAATAAAGGAGAAAAAGAGTGAGAACAAAGTATTTAGCACAAACTAGTTTAATATTTTTACTTTCCTTTTTTTCCAATACAGTCACGGCATACGATTTCAACTTTAATGGTTCCATGACAGAGGGAAAGTTTACAAGATATGTTCCTCCCTTAGCACAACCTTATTTAAACGAAACACCATATATAACAACTGAAGCTCGTTTAGTTTATTTATATAACGAAATACCAAAAGGTTTTGTAACAGGCGGAGGCAGTATTAACATATTTGCAGCACAGATACGCGTAGCCCTGACTGAACAACTTGGTTTTATTGCTACTAAAGATGGTTATACAATTTTACATTTTGACAATGTCTTGCCGGATAGTGATGGTTTTGAAAATATCTCTTTTGGCTTCAAGTATGCCTTACATTCAAAACCTGATGAGGAAGAAATATTAACTTTTGGCATTGAATACGAACCACCAACGGGTAGCCTGTCTTCAGGAGGTATTAATTTGCAGGGAAAGGGAGATGGCTTTATAGATTATTTTTTAACAGGAGCAACAAAGAATAATAAATGGGGAATTCAGGGTAGCCTAGGTATTCAGCAAGCATTGGACACAGATTACAATAGCTCTTTTTTCCACTGGCATGCACACTTAGACTATGAATTGTTTAAAAACTTTTTTCCTCTAATCGAAGTTAATGGCTTAAAAGCTTATGACCCGGGAAACCGAACAGCAATATCTAATTTCGAAGGAAATGATGCAGCAAACTTTGGGAGCACATCATCGACACATGTAGTGTCCGGCACAGCAGGGTTTAGATATAGACTTACCAAAAATATAATAATGGGAATGGGTTATGAAACGGCTTTAACCGAACAAAAAGACCTACTCGAATATAGAACAAATTTAGATCTTACGCTGCATTTTTAATAAGGCTAATAAATCTATTTATATCAAACCATCGGTATACTTTAATGATTTTATAGATTAATTATTTACTTAAAATGTATT
>WAHY01000005.1:97563-123260 GCA_009873635.1 Nitrospinota bacterium | reverse complement strand
AAAGGTTAATTCATAAGAATATATTTGCCACTATTATAAATCAAAGCTACGTTAACTATTAACCAAAGGAGTAGCTTTTGGATCAATACCCAAAACTATTTATTAAAACTTCACTCGTTTATTTGATAATCGGTGTTTCTTTTGGTGTAGGGATAAGTTTTAACCCAGTTATTAAAACTCAATTTAGTTTTGCTCATATACACATAAACTTATTAGGCTTTATGGTCATGATGATTGCAGGCGTTTCATATCATGTGCTTCCCCGTTTTGCATCTCGTCAAATACCATGGCCAAATGGCGTCAAACTCCATTTCTATTTACATAATTTAGGTTTATTAGGTTTGGTGGGTACTTCTTTAGCGGGTTATAGAGATACAATTTTATTTATTTTATTTTCAGGTCTTACTGCTGTTTCAATAATGATTATGTTTTATAACTTGTTTTTTATTTTTTTTTCCTTATCAAATGGTAGCAAAGAACTAAACGGTAATCATCCACACCCTAATTGCCAAGAAGATTGTTGTCCTAATTCAAAATAATTTTTTCAGTAGTTCTATCAAACGTAATCAGCTCGCTACTTACTATTTAATAAAGCGGGGAAAATATCAAACAATTGACATTCAATATGCATGGTCTTATTGCGGGGAGGTATTGCTAAATATTTAAATGATCATATAGAAGCCTACGACAAACAAATTTCTGTAAATAGTATCTGACATTATTTAATATTTTAAAGGAAGTCCGCTGTAAAACTCTATGCATTAAATTGCTAACAGAGCATTCGGTTTCTTAACTATCATCCTTGCCAATATATAGAAATTCGGATCGGCGGGTTTCCATTAAAATCTTATAAAAATAAAATACATACAGATAAAGATTTTTTAATGAGATATGATGATCATTAAGAAACTATAATGAGGAGTGTTGAATTTTTTTGGGCAATTGTCTTTTGATATTTTGAGCACGTGCTTTGTGTTTTTTAATTTTTCTCAAATTTTTTTAGAACATTATCCGCAGATGTATAAAAGCCTTTAGCCTCATCTACTGCAAACATAGTCACTCTATTTTGCTTCAAAATAGCGTGACTATATGGCGATTTTTCAGTAGACAAATGGATAAACGCAAGTTAGCACCTGGTTTCGTATTTTTCATGACTTTGCTTATTTTATTAATTAAGTGGTTTCTTATCCCATCTGTTAGTTCAATATTTTTACCTATTAATCGAAAACTCATAAAACACCTCTAAATTTCTTAAACCTAATAATGGGCAATACCAACTTTGTCGTGTAGTTGACAATAGTATTTTTCTAAGTCCTTTACTGACAATATTCCAACAATCTCATCGTTTCTAGTGACTGCCAAATGACGTATATAACGTTCTTCAAATAGACTACTTGCTTTCGCCATTGTTTCATTCATATCAATTTTAATAATTGGATTGACCATTGTTTCCGACACCTTCACTGTATTTGGGTCACATACCTCTTTAATAACCATATCAACCCAGTCTGTTTTTGTTAATATACCGACATACTTCCCATTTTTTTTTACTAGTAAGGAAGAAATATTATTTTTAATCATTTTTGCAATTCCATCCTTCGCCTTTAATTCTGAACCTATAAATAAGACAGGCGAACTCATGTGCTCATAAATACTATTCATAAAAAACCTCCTTAAACAAAAAACTTTAAAAAAACGTTATATTCAAACAGATGATTTTTGTCTTCTTTATATAAGATATTATTTAAAAATAATTATTCCCTACTTCCTGACGTATCGCCCGATGCGTCTAACAGTAGCACTTTCTCATAAAGCTGGGTCTTACGTTCAAGAAAGTTTGCTAGAGCTTAAATGGCGACTATAAGTCTCTTAGGTTCTTAGCTTTATCTGTTGAGCGGAAAGAAAGAGTATTATTATGAAATAATTTCAACAATAATCTTGTCTTACAACGTAGCGATTTAAATAATTTCGGAGCATCCATGCATGTCCACGACTTTTTTCTTATCCTCCTGACCATCCTTCTGACGGCACGCGTCTTTGCTGAGTTGACCGTCAGGTGTAAAGGACCCGCAGTCATCGGGGAGTTACTAGCAGGAGTGGCCCTGGGACCAAGCCTGCTGGACTGGGTCGAACCCATTGATGCAATTCGGCTCATGGCTGAGATCGGCATCATCCTGCTTTTATTCGAAGTGGGATTGGGAAGCGACTTCCACCAACTGGCGCGGTCGAGTCGCAAATCGTTAATCGTAGCCCTGGGTGGATTTGCTGTGCCGCTTTTGCTCGGGTTCAGCTTAGGATATTGGATATTCAATCTCGAATTACTGGAATCTCTGTTTATCGGAGGGACCCTCACAGCGACAAGCATTGGGATCACCGCCCGGGTGCTCACAGATCTCAAACGCCATCACTCCCATGAAGGCCAGATAATACTGGGGGCCTCTATTCTGGATGATGTGATGGGTGTCATTCTGCTAGCATTGCTATACGAGTTTTCCATTGGTGGAGGAGTAACCCTGGTCAATACTGGAAAGGTCATATCGTTCGTGGGGGTTTTCTTTTTTCTGGCTCCCATGGCGGCCAAGCTAATGTCCTCTGTCATCAAGCATGTCAACAAGACCACCGAAATTCCTGGATTGATTCCCACAACCATCGTTTCTCTGGTCCTACTCTTCGCCTGGCTGGCTCACTTTATGGGCGCACCGGAGTTGCTCGGAGGTTTCGCAGCAGGACTGGCTCTATCCCGTCGTTTCTTTCTGCCTTTTGGTGTTGCATTGCATGCAGACCCTAATTTCGCCGAGCGCATAGAAACAGAAATGAAATCCATTATCCACCTGTTCACGCCGATTTTCTTTGTTATTGTGGGAATATCCTTAAACCTGCGCGAGATCGACTGGAGTTCTCCTTTCATCTGGGTCTTTTCCATGGTGCTTTTGATCGTGGCAGTGGTCGGCAAACTGGTCGGCCCCTGGTTTATTAAGGAATCGTTGCCGATCCGCTGGATCATTGGCACTGCCATGGTCCCCCGCGGTGAGGTGGGACTCATCTTCGCCGAACTGGGTAGAGAAAGTGGAATCTTCAGCAACGAGATTTATGCAGGCATGGTCATCGTCATCGCATTCACGACGGTACTGTCACCGCTGGCGATGCAAAAGTTGTATCACTCTTTCAGCCACCTCATGAAAAAAACCGCCTGATTTAAAGTTTATTTCTCCATACCTCCACCGTATGGGGTTTGGCCTTCTTCATATTTTATCCTTAGCTTTTAAAAGATTAATTGCAAACCAATATTTATTTTGAGGATGAGTAATTTCAAAATATTATTTTTCTATTGGAATTAAAAGCAGGGTCATATTTATCTATAGAGAGGGAATAAAATGAAAATTTTATAATCTTATAGATAAGCCTGTTTTACATATCCGCTTTTCTTGATCACTTAAATTTATTAGATTTTATAGTCCTGATGAATTGGGTGCGGGTATTTTCTATCATGCTCCCTCGTAAAAATGAAAACGAGGAAAACCATGTTGCAAACGACCACCATTTCTATGAAAAGATGTGATGATATCTCTCCAAGCAACCAAGAGTTGGATAAAATCTCCATAGATCCCAAATCACATAACCTGCTCAAACAACTCCTTCAGGAAAATCCCGATTTAGATAAAATAATGAAAAAAACAAAAAATGAAATTGAAGCGCTTGAGGAAGTTAGAAACTGGATCATGGGAGTTCTTGAAGAAAACCCTGAAGCACTAGATTTTTATAAAAAGGAATATGTTGATAGAAAAACGTTCGAGTCTATCAAATGGCCGGATTATGCATCAATAAGGTTACTGGACTATATCAATAACGCGGGAAGGGAATTTGAAGACTTAAATTTAAGAGGTGAAATTGCTATCAATAACCCCATCAAGATGGTTTGGCTGGCAGCGAGACATGGGATCGGAGGAGCTAAACCTTATTTTTTTGAAGACATGATTTATTTATTCAGGCAACTGAGGGGAGAAATGGCTCATCAACCTCCAACCAGAAACATGATTGAGAAGTGGATGGATCGATGGCCTTCCGGCCTTGATTCTCGAATCGTCCAATTGAGGGAAGAAAATAAGGAGCGAATACTTAAAATTATAATTGCCAAAATGGAAAATGGCGAAATTTCCAGTAGAAGTTTCAAGTTTGAACCAGGTCTGTCACCAGAAGAGAAATATTCAACCGCAATGAAATGGTGGAATGACAGCCATTTTCATCTCAACTTTGCCATACGTTCTCCCGGCCTGTTGAATGAAATGCTTGGATACTCGCTCGACCCGGACACAATGCAAATTTTAAAAAGCGCAAAAAACGCGGGGGTACCATTTTTTGTAAACCCTTACTACTTATCTTTACTCCATATCAAGGCCCCATACTTTGCCATTGGAGCGGATTTGGCCATTAGGGATTATGTAATTTATAGCAAACAACTTGTCGAAGAATTCGGCAATATCGTGGCTTGGGAGAAAGAAGACAAAGTTGAACCTGGAAAACCTAACGCGGCCGGTTGGTTATTGCCCACACACAACAACGTTCATAGGCGTTACCCCGAAGTCGCTATTTTGATCCCGGATACTGTAGGCAGAGCCTGTGGGGGTTTATGCCAATCCTGTCAAAGAATGTACGATTTTCAAAGTGGTCGTCTTAATTTTGATTTGAATAAACTTCAACCTAAGAAAACCTGGCCTGAAAAACTGAAGTGTCTGATGGATTATTTTGAAAACGATTCACAGCTTCGGGATATTTTAATTACCGGCGGTGATGCCTTGATGAGTTCGGATAAGTCTCTTCATGAGGTATTGGAGGCTATTTATCAAATGGCCACCCGGAAAAAAGAGGCAAATAAATCAAGGAATGAGGGCGACAAATATGCCGAGATCGTTCGGGTCAGGCTGGGAACGCGCCTTCCGGTCTATATTCCTCAACGAATCACCAATAAACTTGTCAAAATTCTGGCCGAATTCAAATCCAAGGCATCCAAAATCGGTATCACACAATTCTTCGTACAAACTCATTTTGAATGCCCGATGGAAGTAACCCCTGAAGCCCGGGAAGGAATCAGAAAACTTATTTCCGCGGGATGGACTTTAACCAACCAACATGTATTGACCACGGCATCTTCACGAAGAGGCCATACTGCCAAACTCAGAAAAATCTTGAATAAAATCGGAGTGCTTGGATACTACACTTTTTCCACAAAAGGATATATGGAGAACCAACATAACTTTGCCACCAATGCGCGGGCTGTTCAAGAACAAATGGAAGAAAAGGTTTTTGGTCTGCTCCCTGAAAAAACTAAATCAAAAATCCACCAATTTTCACTTGAAGCTGAAAATATGGTGAAGAATATAGAGAAGTTAAGGTGCTCGGCTAATTTGCCGTTTCTATCTACCGACCGGAATATCCTCAATTTACCAGGCATAGGAAAAAGCTTATCATTTAGAGTCATTGGAATTACGCGTTATGGCCGGCGAATTTTGGAATTCGAGCATGACGCAAATAGACTACACAGCCCCATTATCAATAAAATGGGGAAAGTGATTATCATTGAATCCAAATCTATTAGTGAATACCTAAAGAATCTTGAAGAAATGGGTGAAGATGTCTCAGAATACACTAGTATTTGGGGGTATTCTATTGGGAGAACAGAACCTCGAATGCCAGTATATGAATATCCTGAATATCAATTCAAAGCCACTTCGAAGTTCACAAATTTAGAACCTGATTCACCCAACTAAACTTTATTAAAATAAAATACATAAAGATAAAGATTTTTAATGAGGTATTCTGATCTTTAAGAAGCTATAAGCCGGAAAGTAAACTACTTTAGGAAACGCCTAAAATGTAAGGAACTAATTATTATCGAAGTGTTCAAGACGCGCAACAGCACGGAATAGTTTTTTCTGTGCTTCAATGAACTCTTCTTCGGAAAGATCGGACTGGTCTAAAAGTTTTTCTGCATCTGCGTGTGCACGTTCAGCGCGCTCACGATCAATTTCATGTAAAAATTCGCCCGTTTCAGCTAAAATAGTCACTCTATTATCCGTCACTTCTAAGTAACCACCACTGACAATCAGAGCAGTCTTCTCACCATCTTTTTCATAAGACAACTGTCCTGAACGAAGATTAGTAAGAATGGGTGCGTGATCATAAAGAATACCCAAGTCGCCCTCAGTACCTGGAGCATTGACTTGATCTACCTCTTCCGCTACAAGATGTTTTTCAGGAGTTACAATGCTAAGTATTAGTTTCTGGCTCATGCTGATTTTTTATCCAATTCTTTCTGTTTTGCGTGTACTTCATCCAAGGTTCCCACCATATAAAAAGCTTGTTCAGAAATATCATCACCACGCCCTTCAAGGATGTGCTTGAAACCTTCAATCGTATCTTGTACTTTTACATATTTTCCCGGTGACCCGGTAAAGACTTCAGCAACGAAGAATGGTTGTGATAAATATTTTTGGATTTTTCTTGCACGGGAAACCACCTGCTTGTCTTCTTCTGAAAGCTCATCCATACCCAGAATTGCAATGATATCCTGCAAATCTTTATAACGCTGCAAGACTTGTTGCACTCCTCGAGCAGTGTTGTAATGATCATCACCCAACACTTCAGGGTCCAGAATTCGTGAAGTCGAGTCCAGCGGATCCACAGCAGGGTAAATGCCCAACTCAGAAATTCTACGGTTCAATACAGTCGTCGCATCCAAATGTGAGAAAGTAGTTGCTGGGGCGGGGTCTGTTAAGTCATCAGCAGGAACATAAATCGCCTGAACCGAGGTGATCGATCCTTTTTTGGTAGATGTAATGCGCTCCTGCATATTGCCCATTTCGGTTGCCAGCGTAGGCTGATAACCTACCGCCGAAGGAATACGTCCCAATAACGCGGATACTTCAGAGCCGGCCTGTGAAAAACGGAAAACATTATCGATAAAGAGCAGAACGTCCTTACCCCCTTCATCACGAAAATATTCAGCACATGTCAGTCCGGTAAGTCCCACACGCATACGCGCTCCCGGAGGTTCCGTCATTTGTCCATAAATCAAAGCCGTCTTGTCGATAACGTCCGACTCCACCATCTCGTGATAGAGGTCATTACCTTCACGGGTTCGCTCACCCACTCCTGCAAACACAGAGAAACCACCATGCTCGGCACCAATATTACGGATCAATTCCATGATCAAAACAGTCTTGCCCACACCCGCGCCACCAAACAGGCCAGTTTTTCCACCCTTTAGGTAAGGCTCCAATAAGTCGATAACTTTAATTCCGGTTTCAAGCATTTCCATTTTAGTGTCCTGCTCTTCGAAAGCAGGGGCATCACGGTGAATGCTCCAATTGGCTTTTGACTCTACGGGAGGCTTCTTATCTACCGGGTCACCCACAACATTTAGAATTCGCCCGAGAACTTCTTCTCCAACAGGAACAGTGATAGGAGCACCACTATCGATAACTTCCATACCTCGAACCAATCCATCAGTAGAATGCATGGCTACAGAGCGGACAGCATTATCACCAAGGTGTTGCGCCACTTCACAAACCAGAGTTTCATTCTCGCCGCCTTCACCAGGACGTTCGATTTTGACCGCGTTATAAAGTTCAGGCAAAACACCGTCTTCAAAACTCACGTCTACAACGGGTCCCATGACTTGGATGATTTTTCCCTTGTTCATTCCTTCGTCTCCATTAGATTCAATATCTTCAACACCATCAGCCCTTCAGGGCTTCAGCGCCATTTACGATTTCTATCAATTCTTTAGTGATGTATGCCTGCCGAGCCTGATTATAAGTAAGGGTTAATGAACCTATCATTTCACCGGCGTTACGTGTTGCGCTGTCCATGGCGGTCATTCGTGCGCCATGCTCACTTGCACTGGACTCCAGAAACGCCCGGTAAACTTCTACAGTCATATAACGTTTGAGCAGTTCATCAAGAATTGCTTCTTCATCAGGCTCGTAAATATAATCCACTACAAATGTGTCATCTTTATGTTCAAGGTTTTCTGGAACAATGGGCAACAATTGCTCCACTATAACCTCTTGTTGCATCACGGATTTAAACTCGTTATAGACCATAAAGACTTTATCAACCTTTTTACCGGAAAATTGACTGGCAAGGTTTTCGCCAATCTCCTGAGCTTTCAAATAATCAAACTTTTTCGTCCAGCCAATGATTTCCTCAGAAATATTTACCTGCCGGTTTCGAAAAACATCATTGCCTTTTTTACCAGCAATGATCAGTGAGTTGTCATTCTGCGCGTTGTTCTCAAGATGCTGGGATGTTTTACGAATGATGTTGGCGTTAAAGCCGCCACACAAGCCCTTATCCGATGTGATGACAAGGTATAAGTGATGGTTACCGTCGCGCACATCCAGCAAAGGATGCAGATCACTATTACAGCGTGCCGCAAGATGGTTGAGCACATCCATCATTTTAATGGCATAAGGCCGGGCTTCAAGAATCGCTTGCTGAGCCTTACGCAACTTGGAAGCCGAGACCAGCTTCATGGCCTTGGTAATCTGCTGCGTATTTTTTACGCTGCGAATGCGTCGTTTAATCTCTTTTAAATTTGGCATTGATTAACTTTTAAAAAGTCCCTTGAATTCCTCAATAGCTGCTTTTAACTGTGCCTCTGAGTCATCATCAAGTTTCTTGGCTTCTTCAATTTTATTCAAAAGCGCCTGATGCTTGTCTTCCATAAAGTTGAGAAGACCATTTTCGAACTTTTTGACATCAGCGACAGGAATATCATCGATCAGCCCACGAACACCCGAGAATATGGAAACGATCTGTTGAACTGCGCTCAAGGGTTTATATTGATCCTGCTTGAGCAATTCCACCAGTCGTTCACCACGGTTAAGTTGTGCCTGTGTCGCTGCATCCAAGTCACTTCCAAACTGTGCGAAGGCGGCCATTTCACGGTACTGCGCAAGATCAAGACGCAGCTGACCTGCAACCTGCTTCATTCCCTTGATTTGTGCCGCGCCACCAACACGAGAGACTGACAAACCAACGTTGATAGCGGGACGCACGCCAGAATAAAATAGGTCTGTTTCCAGGAAAATCTGACCATCTGTAATGGAAATTACGTTGGTCGGAATGTACGCAGATACGTCACCCGCCTGAGTCTCAATAATCGGCAAGGCGGTCATGGACCCGGCACCCAGTTCATCACTGACTTTTGCGGACCGCTCCAGCAATCTGGAGTGCAGAAAGAATACATCACCGGGATAAGCTTCACGTCCCGGAGGTCGTCTTAATAAAAGCGATAATTGTCTGTAAGCGGCTGCCTGCTTACTAAGATCATCATAAACAATCAGGCAGTGTTGCCCGTTATCCCGGAAATACTCACCCATGGCACATCCTGCATACGGAGCGATAAACTGCATGGGAGCCGGGTCACTGGCTGATGCGGAAACCACAATGGTATATTCCATCGCACCATGTTGTTCCAATGATTTCACCACCCGTGCAACCGTAGAGCGTTTCTGCCCCACCGCCACATAGATGCAGAACATGTTCTGACCTTTTTGATTGATAATGGTATCAATGGCAACGGCGGTTTTGCCTGTCTGGCGGTCACCAATGATCAATTCCCGTTGTCCCCTGCCAACAGGAATCATGCCATCGATAGCTTTAATACCTGTTTGCATAGGTTCATGAACCGATTTCCTGTCAATAACACCGGGTGCAACCCTTTCAATCGGTCCAAACTTTTCGGTTTTAACAGGTCCTTTCCCGTCAATAGGCTGTCCCAAGCCATCCACAACCCGCCCAACCAGCTCAGGGCCAATAGGAACTTCCATGATACGGCCGGTTCGCTTTACCTCATCTCCTTCCTTAATATCTTCATCACGCCCGAGCAAAACCGCTCCGACATTGTCTTCCTCAAGGTTGAGGACCATACCCGCCAAACCACCGGGAAATTCCAGAAGTTCACCCGACATGGCTTCTCCAAGACCATAAATACGCGCGATTCCGTCGCCCACAGAAATCACCCGTCCGGTTTCCTTGAGCTCGATCCCTTCTTCAAAGCCTTCAATCTGCTTTTGAATCAAGGAACTGATTTCATCGGCTCGTAAATTCACTTAGGCTACCTCCTCTTTTTCTATCGTTCGTTTTAAGATCTCCAAACGGTTACGAATGGTGTCATCCGCCACTTGGTCGCCGATGCGCAACATGATGCCGCCTATCAGCGACTCATCCACCTCGGTATCGATCAAAATAGTTTTTCCTAAAATTTTATTGAGAGCGGTTTTTAACCGGTCAATGTTTTCAGTAGTCAAAGGATGAGCCGAAGTGACCTGGACACGTGTCTGGTTCAAACGGCGGTCTACTACTTGTTCAAAGTACTCAACAATCTTGCCCAGAAACAAAACCTTGCCCCGCTCATTGAGCAAAGTCATCATGTTTGTTACTTTTTCATCTACCTCCAGGCGGTCGCAAATCTCCTTAACCACATTTTGTTTCTTTTCCGATGAAATGGAAGGATGCTCAAAAAAACGGGCCAATTCAGGCTCCGTAAACATGGCCTCATTGAAAGACCTCAAATTTTCGAGAGCCTTTTCCAATGTACCTGTATCGGAAATATTCCCGGAAAGGGCCTCGGCATATCTTTTTCCTACCTGATTTTCAAGCATCGTTTTACCTTATTTGTCAAAGTCAGTTTCTCTGACGTTTTTCCAACTCCTGAACCACCTGTTCTATGGATTCTTCCACAAGCCTTTTCTTATCGTCTTCATTCAAAGCTTTTTTCAGAAACTTCTCTGTAGAAGCAATTGTCAAAGCAGCTGTGTAACTGCGAATTTCCTGGAGAAGCTTATTGCGTGAGCTTTGAACTTCCTGCTCGGCGTCTTTTTGAATCTGACGGACTTTAGCTTCGGTTTCCTGAAGACTTTTTTCCTGAGCCTTCTTGGCCTCATCATGGGCCAGTTGCACAATCGTTTCGGCCTTGCCATGCGCGGCTTTTAGAGTTTCCTCCAACTCCTGTTTTATTTTTTGCGCTTCTTCTTTCAGTTTCTCTGAATCTTCAATATCAGTGCGGATTTTTTTCTCCCGCATCTCAATCGCCTCCAGAATTGGAGGAAACGCAAATCTTTTGAGAAGAAAAAATAAAAGAGCAAAAGAGATCACCGACCAGAAAATCAGTGAGCCAAAAACAGACACCTGTTCAAATTGAGGCATATCCAATCCTTAAAAAAAATTCGTCCATTCAAGGGGGGTGGTACCCAGCCACCTGGCGAGGGACCAAAGAGCAACGGCTAGAAGGGAGAATGCTTACCCACAAAAAGCCATTTACCAGCGAAAGCTTTCAGCCCCTTTACGGCATAATGATAAAGGCAATAACCAGAGCGTACAGCGCGATCGCTTCTACCAGCGCAAAACCGATCCAGCAATACTTTGCTACCCGGGCCTCTGCGTTAGGCTGACGCCCAACCGTCTCAATGGTTTTCGCAAATATATACGCGATCCCCAAAGCGGCTCCGAAAAAACCGGCGGCACACAATCCCATTCCAATTAATGCAGCAGCTTCTGAACCCATTCTTTCCTCCTAAGTATTTGTCAAAAAATTAATGCAACTTGATCACATCGCCAATATATACACATGTCAGCGTTGTGAAGATATAAGCCTGAATAAACGCAATAGCGATTTCCAAGCCGTTAATGATAATTGTGAATCCAAATGGCAACCAGCCCAGCCACAATGGCCCTGTCATGGCTAACCCAAACAAAACTGCAAGAACAGTGTGCCCTGCTGTCATATTGGCGAATAAGCGCACAGCCAGAGAAATAGGCCTTGCCAGCATACTGATAATTTCGATAGGAACCATTAACGGCACCATAATTTTAGGAACCCCAGGCGGCACAAGGATACCCAGGAAATGCGCACCGTGTTTACTAAACCCGATTATAAGGGTAAGAATAAAAATACCAATGGCAAAAGCCCCGGTTACAGCCAGTTGACTGGTAATGGTGTATGAACCTGGAATGAGACCGATCAGATTGCATGCCAGAATAAACAGGAACAAACTGGCAATAAATGGGACATATTTACGGCCTTCTTCTTCACCGATAAATTCAAAAACCAGATCCCTTATAAACTCAAGGGCAATTTCCAATATGCTCTGCAATTTACCCGGTATGGGAGAGACTCCCCGATTCACCACCAGCATGAAACTCCCGGCAATGACAGCTAAACCCACCCACATCGCCACAACAGCATTACTGATAGATAGATCCAACCCACCTATATGTATAGGAATAATGTTATGAACTTCAAAATGATGTAACGGACTTTCCATATTTTAAATCCAACCAAATTCAGGAGTTATTCTTGTCGTGATCATCCAAATCTTCTTCATTACTTAGCGACATGGCAGCCCGGTAAACGTTCAATGACCCGGCAGCTCCACCAAATATAACCCCGATCGCCAATCCCCAAGGCCTCGTATTCAAAAAATGATCGACACCATAACCCAAAAGTGCGCCGATCAATGTGGCCACCGTCAGTTCAGTTCCCAATCTGAACGCAATCTGCATACCTTGCCGGAAGCCGTTGTTTTTACTCATTAATTTAATGCTTGGGAGGAACTAGCAGGAAATCGGGCTTATCATACCTCAACGCTATAAAGTTGTCCAAAAAATTATTTTTTACGTATAATCACTCTAAATCATTGATTAATATACTTAAATTCTATCAAATTAAACACCCAGTCTGATTGAGGTACATTTTTTATTATGAAGATGTGTACTACGCACCTTAAATAAAGCGCCCTTTTCACCCTGATATTTAAAGTAGGATTAGTTTTTAATAAGGAAGGGTTCCGTATTCAGTCTCATAAGCGTCGAGAGGAATCATATCTATCGCATCCCAGGGGCAACCCTCAAGGAAAGTATCCATCGGCCCCTTACTTATACACTTTTTACACCCAATGCATAACAAGGGATCAACATGAACACGGTTGAAAGCCGGAGCATCCGGGTTCTCAACTTCAAACATACAAGAGTCAACGGGACATTCCGTAATGCAGATGGGCGCCCCCCCACAACCAGTACAAGCATCGTTAATGACAGCAAGTATCTTGGGTTTACGTTTTCTTTGTACGTTACGCTTGGCTTTTTCCTTGGTAGCCATGAATCATCCTATTACAAAGTAGCGATGCGATTTGGTTATTGTAACAAAATCGGTGGGGATTATAACCTCAATTGATCTTTCATTTCAATATATACCAAGATAAAAGAATGAGAAAAAATACAAAGGCAAATCATGCGCTATTTTCTTCGGTTAAGCTAAGGCGAAAAATTTGCAATAAAACCTTTATCCCAAGATCCTTTTTAATTTACACCCACGAGCCCCTGTATTAAGATATGATTTGATTAGATTTAGATAATCCCAACTCCTTTAAGGGTTTGTGGCTATTCCGCCATATCAGGTTAAGGTGTAAACAGAAACTTCAAACAAGAATACCTTCCCCATATCTTCTCGCCATTTTTGAAGAATTGGTGGGTCGATATTTATTGCCATGTCATTCAAGTCGATTCTGGGCCAGTCCCAGCCAAAAAAAATACTGACCAATGCACTCCAAAACAACAGTGTTGCACACGCCTATTTGTTTTATGGGCCGGATAGCGTTGGAAAAAAAATGCTGGCCAATACTTTGGCAAAGGCACTTAATTGCAAAACTAAAGGCCCATTAGACTCTTGTGATGAATGCGATTCTTGTGAAAAAATTGCTCGAGAAATTCATCCGGATTTTTTCTATCTTGAGCCGACAAAAACCACCCCAACTGCAAGGGAAGCGGCTATTAAAATAGAAACCATTCGAGATCTACAAAAAAAATTATCCTATATGCCCTATGAGGGGAAAACAAAAGTTGTAGTGATCGATTCCGCTGAACTTATGAACACACAGGCCATGAACTCGTTTTTAAAAACCCTGGAGGAACCACCCTCTTCAACGGTTTTGATACTCATCTCTGCAAACCCCAGCAGATTATTGCCAACCCTGATCTCCAGATGCCAGGGAGTACAATTTCACCGCCTGTCTTCATCAGATATTAGAACGATCATTCAGTCTCAACTTCAGGAAGATGGGGAATCATTTTCAGAAACTGAAACTGATTTTCGTGTCCAACGTTCACAAGGAAGCGTTAAACGAGCGCTGTCTGAAGATATCGCCGAGGTTGAACACCTGCGGGAACAATTACTCGAAGTTCTTGAAAAAGTATCTTTCGACCGGATGGATATTGTCTTCTCCTTTGCCAAAGCCTGGGCCAAGAATACAGAAAAACTCCAGGCTGTTTTAGATGAGTTGTTGGGATTGATAAGGGACTTGGCCCTTTACCGCTCCGGATGTGGCCAGGCAGATATCCAAAACAGGGACTTATCAGCAAGGATGATCCCAATAGCGCAAACCTGCAGTTCAAAAGGGTGGGCAGATCGATTCAAAGCTGTCCGCAATACCCAGAAAGCTTTGTCTGGCAACGCCAATGCTCAGTTGTTTCTTGAAAATATGCTCATCAACTTTTGTGAGGCTGCATAGAACTTATGAACACTGCCGTTAAAGATAAACCCGAGAGCTCTTCTTCCAGGCAACCGCCAAAGTTTGTGATTGGAATACGCATTATTGACCAGATCAAATCAGAACTTTATGACCCGGGAAGCCTGAAACTCAAAGTCGGAATGACTGTAATGGTCAATACCTCCCAGGGTTTGAAAATGGGTGTGGTGGCCTCAAACAAGGTTTTGAATTTTCGCAAAGACAGCCAGGAGAACAGAGTATTACGCATTGCCAATGATAACGATTATCAAGCGGAAAACAGGCGGAAGCAGGTAGAGGAAAAAGCCAAGTCCCTTTGCCTGGCAAAAATCTCAGAGCTGGAACTGCCTATGAACCTTAGCAGAGTGGTGCATCAACCACATATGAATAAAACAATTTTCTTTTTTACTGCTGAAGGAAGGGTAGACTTTCGCCAATTGATTCGCGACCTTGCAGCCAACTTGCGACACCGCATTGAGATGAAGCAGGTGGGAGTGCGTGACGAAGCCAGGGTTATAGGAGGCTATGGAGTTTGTGGTGAAACTCTTTGTTGTTCCACCTGGCTCCCTGATTTCACACCTGTGACTATTAAAATGGCTAAGAACCAGGGGATGGCTCTGAACCCAAGCAAGATATCCGGAGTATGCGGACGTTTGATGTGTTGCCTGCAATATGAACACGATAATTACAAGGGTTTGATCAAAAACCTTCCCAAGATAAACAGTCATATCAATACACCGGAAGGACCAGGACGTGTCCTCAAAGTTGAAATACTGGAACAACGTGTCGTGGTTTTACTGGAAGATGAAAACGTAATGACCTATTCTCTAGACGAACTGCCAAAAAATCAGGATTCAAAAAACTCTCAAAAACCCTGAAGCTGAAAAACCATTTCATGTCACAAAACAAATTTTATATCACCACTCCAATTTATTACGTTAATGATGTCCCTCATATAGGCCATGCATACACAACCATCGCAGCAGATGTTGTTGCAAGGTATAAACGCCTGGAGGGCTATGAAGTCTTTTTTTTGACAGGAACAGATGAGCATGGCCAAAAAGTTCAGCAAGCCGCCACTGATTTAGGGGTGGAACCCCAGGAACATGTAGACAAACTACACCAGCGATTCAAAGAGCTCTGGGTACGGCTGAATATCTCTAATAGCGACTTCATTCGCACCACCGAAGAAAGACATAAAAAACTGGTTCGTGACATTCTTCAGGATCTTCATTCCAGGGATGAAATTTACAGGGATAGTTATGAAGGATGGTACTGCACTCCCTGCGAACGGTTCTGGACCGAAAAAGACCTGGCAGAAAATAACTGCCCGGAGTGCAGACGCAAAGTCGACAAAATCAAAGAACATAATTATTTTTTTCGAATGGGTAACTACCAGCAATGGCTGGTTGACAGGATTAAAAGTGACCCGCATTTTATCCTGCCGGCATCACGAAAAAATGAAGTGCTCGGTTTTCTCGATAAACCGCTTGAAGACTTATGTATCTCGCGCCCCAAGTCGCGGCTACCCTGGGGAATCCCCCTCCCCTTCGACGAGGAATATGTTACCTACGTATGGTTTGATGCGTTGATTAACTATATTTCCATCCATGGCTCATTGGACGACATCAAGGCATCCGGCTTCTGGCCTGCAGACCACAATATGGTTGGTAAAGATATTCTCACCACGCACGCTGTGTATTGGTCCACCATGCTGAAAGCGATCGGACTGGAACCCCCCAAAAACATTTTCGCGCACGGTTGGTGGACGGTGAATGGACAAAAGATGTCCAAGTCTTTATTCAATGTGGTTGAACCAAACAAGCTGATTGACACGTTTGGTGTAGATGTCATCCGCTATTTCCTTCTTCGTGAAGTTCCTTTTGGGCTGGACGGAGACTTTTCACATAAAGCACTCATAGGAAGGCTTAACAGCGACCTGGCTAACAATCTTGGAAACCTGTTAAACCGAACCGTCAATATGATGAAAAAATATTGCGGTAGTGTCATCCCCAGCCCTGCCACTGAAGGCTCTGAAGATGCTCCACTAAAAGAAAAAGCCACAGAAGTTGTTGACGAAGTACGCAAGCTCTATAACGAACTGGCCTACAACAAAATCCTTCAAAAAATCTGGGAACTGGTAGACACCACCAATCAATACATCGACAAAACAGGACCATGGAATCTGGCAAAAACAGATGAGGGTAAAGAACGGTTAAAAACCGTGATGTATAACTCTGCAGAGTCTCTCCGAATCCTGGGAGTTTTGTTGAGTCCGTTCATGCCGGAGAGCATGAACTCTCTCATCAAACAATTGGGGATTGAAGATTCAGCAGAAGAACAAGATATGAAATCCGTTAACGAATGGGGCGGGTTAAAACCGGGTGGTCAGACACAGAAAGCAAAACAATTATTTCCAAGAATCGAAGACAAACAGGCCGAAAAAATTCTCGCTGAACTCGCCGAACCAAAAGCTGAAAAGAAAGAGACAGAGAATCAAATAACTATCGATGAGTTCATGAAGGTCGATCTTCGAACAGGGAAAATACTCGAAGCGGAAAAAGTTAAAAAATCGAAAAAACTCATTCAACTAAAAATTGATATCGGCAATGAGACCCGGCAGGTACTGGCTGGAATAGCTGAAAGCTACGAACCGGAAAATCTCATTGGACGAACAGTTATCATCGTAGCCAACCTGAAGCCTGCAAAGTTAATGGGCATCGAATCTCAGGGCATGGTTCTGGCGGCAAGCAACGACGGAAAAATTCTGCTGGCAGGATTCGATGAGGAACCCGCTCAAGGAATCCAGGTAAAATGATCATTGATACCCACGCGCATATTGATGTCGACAGTTATGACGAAGATCGCGAAGCGGTTATAGAACGCGCACGCGAGAACGGCGTACAATATATGATCAATATCGGTTGCGATGTTGAAAGCAGCTACCGCTCCATGGAGCTGTCGGAACAGTATGACTTCATTTATGCAACCGCAGGTGTTCATCCTCACGATGTCAAGTCAATTGACAACGAAACCTACGCCCACCTGCGACAATTATTACTGCATCCAAAAGTCATCGCCCTGGGCGAGATAGGACTGGACTATTTCAAAAACTATTCCCCTCAGGATGTACAACGAATCCATTTTCGCAAGCAGATAGAACTTGCCCGGAAAATGAACAAGCCGATCATCGTGCATAGCCGGGATGCCAGTGAAGACATCATCGCCATATTGTCAGAGTTTTACCCGAAAGACCCTACAGGGCACTCAGGAATTTTCCACTGTTTTTCTGGTGATCAGCATCTGGCCGATAAAGCTCTTGAAATGGGCTTTTATATCTCCTTTTCAGGTTCAGTAACTTTTAAGAAAGCCGAAGCCCTGAGGGATGTGGCAAAAACTGTTCCGGCGGACCGACTGTTCGCGGAAACCGACTGTCCTTACCTGACTCCTGTTCCGCACAGAGGCAAACGCAACGAACCTGCTTATGTGAACTACACCGCAGAAAAACTTGCAGAAATTCGCGGATTGAAAATTGAGGATGTACAACGCACCATGGCCCTCAACTTCTTCGAGCTTTTCGGCATTGGCGATAATGCTAAAACCGGTACCGTTTCATATAAAATCCGCAACTCCCTTTACCTGAACCTGACGCAACGTTGCACAGCAGATTGCGTGTTCTGCACCCGGTTGACCCGGCCTGTAGTACAAGGCTATAACCTTAAACTGGATCGGGAACCCACAGCAAAAGAAGTCTGGGAATCGATCGACGATGTTAAAAATTACGACGAGATAGTTTTTTGCGGATTTGGTGAGCCGACATTAAGACTGAATGTCATCAAGGAAGTTGCAAAAAAAATAAAAGATGCCGGTGGACGTGTGAGGCTGAACACCAATGGACATGGAAACGTCATCAATAAACGCAATATACTCCCTGAACTTTCAGGTTTGATCGATGAAGTTTCAGTAAGCCTCAATACAGATACCTCGGAAGCTTATGACGAAATCTGTCAGCCGCTACCGATGTTCCGAAACGGAATCTATGACAAGATCAAAGACTTTATTGCCGAGGCTAAAAAATATATCCCAGAAGTGCAGGCTACTATTGTCACGCACCAGAAAAACGTGGATGAAGCTCAATGCGAAAATATTGTAAATAGTGAGTTCGAGGTGAAGTACCGGGCGAGACGATATAACATTGTCGGTTAGCGGCGTAACGCTGCCGGCAAATGGCAATAGCTTTCTCTTGCAAAGAAAAAGGTTATCTCGGCCTAATACAGGGTGAAATTTTATGGAAGATAATGATAAGACTTCAATCGGTGATAAACAATCAGGACTCAGTTGGATTTCTTTTGGTGCAGGACTTGCCGGATTGAGTGTCATGCTTGGTGCGTTTGGAGCACATTCTTTAAAAGCCCGGTTGACTGAAAAGAAACTCGCCACCTTCCACACCGCTACTGATTACCTCGGCTATCACGCCCTCGGCTTGATCGCAGTTGGAATCCTGATGCTGGTTCTGAGTGAAGATATAAGCGCAAAACTAAAACGCTCTGCCCAGTGGATCAGCGTGGGCATTTTATTATTCTGTGGCAGTCTTTACGTTCTTACATTTGATGGACCGCGTTTTTTTGGTCCCATCACTCCCCTGGGGGGACTCAGCTTTATGATAGGCTGGTTCACCTTAGCTGTCAGTCTCTTCAAATACTACCGCACTCAATCCTAGAAAGGTAGTACTCTTAAAAAAGTTGTCGTATTTCTACTACAAAAAAAGGCCACGGTTAACCGGGGCCTTAATCAAATTTTTTAAAAATCAGGGAAGGATTGGAAGTGTAACAAGAATGGGTTCCCCATCCAAAGCTTTCAAGAATTCAACCAGATCCTTTTTTTCCTGATCTTTTAATCCCAACGGAGTTATAAAAGGGCTGATATTTTCTTTCACATCCCCACCCCGATTATAAAAATCGACAACTTCTTCAAGTGTTGATTCAGTCCCATTATGCATATAAGGAGCCGACCTTGTGATGCTCCGCAAACCCGGAGTTTTGAATGCTCCTTTATCGAAGTCATCTTTGCTTTCATTATATCTTCCCAGGTCAACTTTCAGGGGACCAGCAGGTTTGACACCAATATTATGGAATCCGCTGTCGGTAAACACCGGGCCGTTATGGCAAATGGAGCACTTGGCCTTGCCAAAAAACAGGTTCATCCCGTTTATTGCGGAAGCAGACATCGCGGTCTTATCTCCCGCCCAGTATTTGTCATAGGGCGCGTTTTTCGAAACCACCGAACGTTCAAAGGTGGCAATCGCCCTGGCAACATTATCTATAGTGATGGAATCCTTGCCAAAAACCTTGTCAAAATGAGCGACGTAACCGGGAATCGCCTGCAATTCCCGAATCAGCTCATCATAATCCTGGTTCATCTCACCCGCCGCACCAATGGGTCCTGAAGCCTGATCTTCCAATGTCTTTTTACGTCCATCCCACATCTGCACTGCAAAATAACCACTGTTGATCACTGTGGGAGAATGTCGGCCCAGTTCTTTCTGGCCATGACCAATGGTTCGAGGCAATCCATCACTCCAGCCTAATGCGGGATTATGACATGTGGCACAACTGATCCAGTTGCTGCCGGAAAGCCGGGGATCAAAATAAAGCATTTTCCCCAGTTCTTCCTTGTCCTTGGACCATTTATTATCGGATGGATATTTCATGGCCGGGACGGGCTCATAGAATGAATCTTCAGCAAAAGTCGAAACAGGAAAAAAACCAATAATGCATGCAAGAGTAAAAATAGAAATGCATTTCATAAAATATCTCCCAGGCAAAACATTAACATTCAAACAAAGTATAGACGTTAATCTCTAATGGCAGCTACCCATACCTCGTTTTTCGAGATATTTCTGGTGGTAGTCTTCAGCAATATAATATTCTGAAGCAGGAGTAATCTCCGTAACAATTGGAGCATTGAAGCGCCCCGATTGGTCCGCTTTATCTCTTGAAGCTTTCGCAGAGACTTCCTGTTCCGGTGAGTGAAAAAAAATCGCGGAACGATACTGGGTGCCTATATCCGGACCTTGCCGATTTAATGTCGTCGGATCGTGACAGGTCCATAGCACTTCAAGCAATTCATCAAAAGAGATGATATTGGGATCAAACTCCATATGGACCACTTCTGCATGACCGGTGCGCCCTGTACAGACGTCTTCATAAGTGGGGTTTTTTGTGGTCCCACCCGTATAACCTACAGAAGTGGATGTCACACCTTTTGTCTTTTGAAAAGCCAGTTCCACACCCCAGAAACAACCCGCGCCAAAAGTGGCCAATTCCATAGCTTCCTCCTAACTTCGGCTGGTGATCTCGATCAGGTGATACCCAAACGAAGTCTGCACGGGACCGTGGACAGCACCCACTTCTTCATTAAACACAACCGTATCAAACTCGGGAACCATCTGGCCAGGGCCAAAAGAACCGAGGTTGCCCCCATCTCTTCCTGAAGGGCATTCAGAGTGCTCCTTGGCCATATCTCCAAAATCCGCCCCACCCTCAATTTTCTTTTTCAAATCTTCACAGGCTTCTTTGGACTTAACCAGGATATGCCTAGCTGTCGCTTGTGTCATAAAACTATCCTTTCTATTTTTGGTTATAAACTCTGTAAGAATAGCCCAAAAGAACCAGGACCATAATCACCAAAGCAGTAATATGCGGAAAATATTTTACGGAATACCAAACCGGAGAAAATCTCACCGAACCATTAATTTCCTCTGAATAATGCTTAAGCATTTCACCATATTCTATCATCAAGCGTACGGGAAAACGATCCTGCTCTTGATTTTCCCGGCGAAAAACTCGAATGTCAAACTCCCTTGATTCGCCTCCTCGCATGGTAAATCCCACTATTCCCGAAAAGTCCTGCGCTTCTATGCCAGGGGGCAGTAAAAGCATCATCCTTATATTTTTGAGGGACTCTGAACGATTTTGAAGAAACACTTTCAATATGGAGGAATCCATATCTGTCTTGGATTTCAGGCTCCCATCCACTTCAGATACCACAGGCTCCTTGAAAAAAAATGAGTCAGTGACCAGAATCGACTGTTTTGTCCCGCCATCGGGTTCCAGCCAATATTCCACCATTGCAGTCAGGGGATACCTGCCAACCCTCATCACAGGTGGATGTTTGTCGTTTTCCAGGGTTATGCTCTGCCCCGGATCCAGACGCATAATTTTCGTCATCATTGACATCGAGTGGTGGAAATGAAACATCGGGTGAACATGATAAACAGGTTCGGCACCTGAATTCTTCAAGGTTAATTCCAGCTTAACATTGCCAGCATCATCCACCTGGTTCTGTATGGAGACCGACAGGGGTTGTGCCTCTGAAGAGCACACCATACAAAACAAAGCTGCAAGGGTTAACGCAGAACGATTTAGAAAACGTAACATACACCCATACTAACATCGTTAAAGTCTAATATAAACCCGGACTTGGCCCGCAAAAATTGTTATCATAATTAGAGCCATCCAATTTATCAGGAGACCCGTTATGGACTTTCTAATGACACCGTTAGTAATACTCGCCCTACTGGTTTTCAGCATGTTCAAGATTTTGCGTGAATATGAAAGGGGGGTTATTTTCCTGTTTGGAAGATTCTGGAAAGTCAAAGGACCTGGAATCATTATTGTAGTGCCCGGAGTGCAGAAAATGGTCAAAGTCAGCCTCCGCACCGTGGTGATGGATGTTCCACCACAAGATATCATCACAAAAGACAATGTAACCGTAAAGGTGAATGCTGTAATTTACTTTCGGGTTGTCGATGCCCAAAAAGCTATTATTGAGGTGGAGGATTACCTGTATGCAACTTCCCAACTTTCTCAAACAACCTTGCGCAGTATTTTAGGACAAAGCACTCTTGACGACCTGCTGTCCAATCGCGAAGAGATCAACATTCACCTGCAAAAAGTCATTGATGAACAAACTGAACCCTGGGGAGTTAAAGTCGCCAATGTAGAAGTTAAAAATGTAGACCTGCCCCAGGAAATGCAACGCGCCTTAGCAAAACAGGCAGAAGCTGAGCGGGAAAGAAGGGCCAAAGTCATCAATGCCCAGGGTGAGTTTGAAGCAGCACAGAAAACCTGTGATGCCGCAGATCTTATCGGGACCCATCCGCCGGCACTACAGCTTCGGTTCTTTCAAACACTGCTTGACCTTTCTAATGGTGAGGGAACGCATACTTATATCCCAATACCGTTTGACCTGTTTGAATCCCTGCGCAATAAAGACAAAGGGGCCTGATAAAATACGGTTTTAAGCCGCATTGACTTCAGCCCACTTTATTCATTGGGATTCGTAACAGGGCTGTAATAAACTAGAAGAGCAAAGAATTATTACCAGCGCTTATGGAAACCTCTTCAAAAATCCACCACTTTCTCAACCGGGTTAAGATTAAATGGAACAGGGTCCTATTCATTCAGGCCACCTATTCCATATTTACCATTATCGCCGGTTATGTTCTTATAAGCGGACTATTTTCTTTTTTTCAATCCCCATTTTTGAAATACGGTTGGTGCGGACTAATCATAATATTACTGGGCTTGGGACTATACTCTTCCTGCAGGCTATCCAGAATAGACAAAGATCGTGCCGCCCTCCTGACTGAAGCAAAATATCCTGAATTGAATAATTCACTGATCAATGCCGTTCAATTGGAACGTCATTTGACCAGCTCACAAGATAAAACCTTTTCTCTATCTTTCATTCGAGAGCAGCTCCAACGCACTCAATCTGAAATTCAGAACATCGACCCGGAATCAGTAGTCAGTGGCCAAAGGGCTGTTCCAGCGCGCAACCTTTTTCTGGTTACCCTTGTTGCCTTAATCCTGGCCACAGCATTATTGCCCGACTTCAAGGTTTTATCAGATCCGCAAAAGTTGGCTCAGGTTACCCCGAAAGAAAATAAAAAAGCCCCGCAATTAACAAACCAACAAACCGATTATCATATAAGCGACCTGATGCTAAAGTTGGAATATCCTTCATACACAAGTCTGAAAAGAGAAATTTTGGCCAAAGGCCCACTCAAAGCTCTCCCTGGCACCGAAGTACAAATAACCGGTAACAGTAACCTGCCAATAAAAGAAGCAGAATTAGTAGTGAACAACCGCGACCACTTTCTGATGGATGTAACGGAATTGAAAAAATTGAAAGGGTCTTTCATGGTGCGGGAAAAAGGACATTATCAATTCAGGATAACTTCTCCCAATGGCGAAAAAGTTCTTTTGAAAGAGAAACATTCCATTGAGCTTGATCAGGATAAATCACCCCAGGTGATTCTGTTTCCATCCAACCCCAAACCTGTCTATTATGAAACCGACACTGTGCAGATGTATTATGAATCCCACGATGATTTTGGAATCAGCAAAATTGATCTGATCGCCCAAATCAACAATGACACATTGACGAAAAGCATTAAACGCTTCAAACAACCGGAAAAGGATTCAACGGGAAGCTTTTCCTGGAACCTGTCCCTGGAAAGTTTGCACCCTGGTGATGAAGTTCAATACTTCCTGGAAGTCAAAGATAACGATAATGTCACCGGTCCCAACTCAGGCCAGTCAGAAATTTATAGTTTCGTTATTTTTGATAGTAGAAAAGAGCAGGAAAACCTTGTGCGTCTCCAGGAAGAGTTATCAGAAAAGATGATTGCCCTGCTGGCAAACGGCCTTGTTGAAGGAGAAATTCTTAAAACCACGACAACCGACCCGCTTTCTGGGAAAAAACTTCTCTCTTCACATTCAGACGCACTGATAGATATCATCGGTCTTGCCCAGCGTATAAGGGACCAGGCTAAAGACTTTGACAACTTCCCACGCCCCTACCTCACGCTTTTAACAAGTATCATCAAAGGTTTGACAGCCATCCGTGAAGATCAGATAAATACCATTAACAAAATACAGGGCACGATCTTAAAACCAACACCTGCCGGTTTCAATGCGGGTTCAGTTGCGGTTCTTAATAACAGAATGGTCGCTCATCTGGAGCAGGATATTTTATATCTGATTAAAATGACCAACCGGCAGAAAATGGAACAGGTCATGGATCTTGAGGACCAGCTTTCCCAATTAACCGAAGCCCTGCGGGAAGAGTTTGAAAATATTCGTGATAAAAAATCACCTCTCACTTCCAATCAACTCAATTCCAAGCTGAGCAAGATTCAGCAAACCTTGCAGAAGATGATGGATAAACTCTCCCGACAGAACCAGACAACACCGGATGAGTTTCTCAACTCTAAATCCTACAAGAGCATGAACCTGGAAGATACTATGGCTTCGTTGGAAAAAATCAAGGACCTTGCTAATCAGGGAAAAATTGATGAAGCGCTGGAACAACTCAAAAAGGTTGCTGAAGATCTGAGAGAACTTTCAAACCAGTTAGACCAGGCTAGCTCCTCTATGGATTCATTAGTAGACAACCAGGTCATGGAGCAAATTGATGAATCTATAACCAAACTTGAGTCATTGGAAAAAAAGCAAAAACAAGTTATCGAAAATACCTCAGAAATAAACCAAAAACTACGTGCCGATCAAGCCAGGCAATTTGAATTTTCGATCAAAAGTTTCTTTGATGAACTGATTAAAGATGTTGCCGCTATACAGGATTTGTTAGATAAAGATTCAAAATACCTGGATGAACACAAAGCCATGATAAAAATGAGAGAGCTTTTGCAGGAAGAAACAAAAGTCAGGCAAAAGATAAAATCTTTGAGCCAAAAAACTATCGATTCCAGCCTGAGTGAAGATTTAGGCGAAAACTTTAAAGCCCTCAATGATGCACGCAAGCAGTTATCCCAATCTATTACAGAACAAGATAGTCTCAGGACACGCGGGTTTCAGAAATTCAAAGAAAGCCTGCCCATGATAAAGGAAAAGTATGAAACACTGAACGAGTTAGCCGAACTAAACGATTTGAATGAGTTCAATGTTCTATTTAAAAATACATACCCCGAAATATTTCGTTGGCAGGGAAGCATGCGAAGCACCAGGAATCAAAGAGAAGACATCGGCAACCGTCTCAACCAGGATCTTAAAGAAGTCACTCGGTTAAACTCTGAGATTTCAAAAAAACTAGGTTCTTTGAAAC
>WAHY01000005.1:82681-97463 GCA_009873635.1 Nitrospinota bacterium | reverse complement strand
CGTTGGCAGGGAAGCATGCGAAGCACCAGGAATCAAAGAGAAGACATCGGCAACCGTCTCAACCAGGATCTTAAAGAAGTCACTCGGTTAAACTCTGAGATTTCAAAAAAACTAGGTTCTTTGAAACGCTCGATTGATAAAGGCAGCAAATCATTGCTAACAGATAAGGACAAATCCAAACTCAATCAACTTGCCAAACAAGAACAGGGTATGAGCCGGCAAGCAGAAAAGATGAGGGATTTATTCATGAAAATGAACCGAGAAAACCCCTTACTGCCCCCTGCCCTGTCCAGAAAGATGGGAGACGCGCAAAGAAATCTTAATAATGCCAGGGACCGCTTGCAGACGCATCAAGTTCAAAGAGGCATTGATTCAGAAAACAGAGCATTGAGCTCAATGCAGGAAACCAAGAATCTTTTGAACGAATTAAAAAATTCGGGCACTCAAACTTCGGATAATGGAAAAAGGGAAACACCTCTTCGACTTGGGGTTGGGAGCAAAAGGGATTCCAGGCGCGGGGGTTCTGTACGCATGCAAAAAGAAAAAGTGCTTCTTCCGTCTGAAGACCAGTATAAAGTTCCAAGTGCATTCCGTGAAGACATACTGGACGCAATGAAAAAACAAACACCCAAAAACTATGAACGCCTGGTGAACGAATATTATAAGGAATTGGTACAGTGAAAAATGCTCTTAAATTCCTATTGACTATATTGTTGATTTTCACAGTCGCAGGGAACGGTCTGGCATCGCCCCAAATATCTGATGAAGTAATGAAAGGCTATCAACTGGTCCAGGACTGGGATATATCCAATGCGGAAAAACTTTCTGACCAGCTCCTTAAAAACTATCCTGAATCGGGGGATGCCCATTTTTTAAAAGCCCGCATAGAGTTTATGAAGGGAAATTACGAGCGATCCTGGAAAATTCTCAACCGTGTCGGCGACAATATGAAGGAAGTCAAGGAATTTAAATCCCATGTCGATGCCACGCGTAGAGCTTCCAAAAACTTCATCGCAAAAGAGAGCGAACATTTTATTTTCCGTTTTGAGGAAGGCCCCGATGAAATCCTGATTCACCATGCCAGGGAAGTCCTGGAAAAATCTTACCGGGTTCTCGGGAAGATTTTAAATTATTATCCTAAAGAAAAAGTTCTGGTAGAGTTTTATCCTGACCGAAAACCATTTTCAAAAATTTCCCCGTTAACACTCAAAGATATTCTGACTTCGGGGACCGTTGCCCTCTGCAAGTACCACCGCATCATGATGATATCACCCGGTTCGCTGGTCCGTGGATTCAACTGGATGGACACTTTGAGCCATGAATACGTTCACTACCTGCTAACCAAATCAAGCCACAATCATCTGCCGCTCTGGATGCACGAAGGCATTGCGAAGTATTTAGAAACCCGGTGGCGGGGAGAAGAGGATTATCTCTCCCCCATCATGGAAACTGTTCTTTCTAACGCCATGAAAAATGATTACCGGGTACCGTTGGAAGCCATGATGCCCTCGCTTGCTAAACTGAAAAATGCGGAAGATGTGCAATTGGCATATGCTGAAGTATCTTCAATGATGGAATACCTTACAACTCTCAATGGATTGGACATTTTTCCCAAAATACTGGCACAGCTTTCATCTGGACAAAATTTTAGCAACGTCTTTTTGAGTCAGGTGGGACAAAGTTTATCAGAGTTTCAGGACAACTGGGAAAACTGGGCAAAAGGCCTGCCGCTTAAAAACATCCCGGGGATTCAAACACTGTCCACCGAATTTAAAAACAGGGAAGGACCTGAGGGCAAAGAATACAAAGAACTTAAATCCAAAAAAGCGCGAGACCTGACTTACCTGGGAGACATCCTAAAATCCAGAGATCATTTTAAAGCCGCTATTGTTGAATACCAGAAAGCACTGGATGAATCTTCTTCCCATTCACCAATATTGTTCAACAAGCTTGCGGGAACCCATCTGCAATCTGGAAACCATGAGCAGGCAGAAACCCTGTTAAAGGAAAGCCTCGAATTCTTTCCTGATTTTCACACCAGCCTCGTTAATATGGGAGAGCTTAAACTTTTAAATCGGGAATATGAGTTGGCCAGGGTTTATTTTGAAAAAGCAGTGCGCATCAACCCTTTCAATCCATTTGCACATATACGGCTGATGAATGTTTACGACAAGCTGGGTTTAACTAGAGAAAAAGAATTGCAAGCGCGGCAGTTCAGTTATATAGATTAATCAGGGAGAAAATAATGAAAGATTTGGAACTGGCGCAGGAACTGTTAAAAGTAAAAAAAGAAATTATACAGGAAATCCGCAAGGTCATTGTAGGTCAGGAGGAGGTGATAGAAGACCTTTTGGTGACTTTACTATGCAAGGGACACTGTCTTTTTGTAGGTGTACCCGGCCTTGCGAAAACGCTTCTGGTGAGCACCTTGTCACAAGTGTTAAACCTGGGCTTCAGCCGTATTCAGTTCACTCCTGACCTGATGCCTTCAGATATTACCGGAACTGACATTCTTCACGACGACCCTGCGACCGGAAAGAGAGTATTCCAATTCATACATGGTCCCGTCTTTTCCAATATCATTTTGGCAGATGAAGTCAATCGCACACCACCTAAAACTCAGGCGGCCCTATTACAGGCAATGCAGGAAAAAAAGGTGACCGTTGGAGGCAACACATACGAATTGGACCAGCCTTTTCTGGTATTCGCTACGCAAAACCCTATCGAACACGAAGGAACCTATCCCCTGCCTGAAGCCCAGCTGGACAGGTTTATGTTTATCATCAACGTTTCCTATCCCACCAAGGAACAGGAAATTAATATTGCGCTTTCTACCACTTCAGGACATTTACCTGACTTAAAACCCGTACTCAACGCGGGACAGGTTATCCAGTTTCAGGAACTGGTTCCTCAAGTTCCTGTTTCCGAGCATGTAGCCAAATATGCTGTTGAGCTTGTGCAGTGCACTCGACCAAATCAGAATGGAAGTGCTCCGGATTTCGTGCGGGAGTGGGTCGACTGGGGTGCCGGGCCACGGGCATCACAATATCTGATCCTCGGAGCCAAGGCCAAAGCTCTTCTCGACAATAGAGTCTCTGCAACGGTTGAAGATGTCCAGGCAGTATGCCGGCAGGTTCTGGAACACCGCATTATTCTTAATTTTAAGGCCGAAGCAGAGAATATTAAAGTTACAGATATGATTGAGAAACTTCTTAAGACGGTTAAAGTCTGATGAGGTGCGGTAGATATTTTTATAGATAAAAAATCAAATTAATCTGGAAGTTTTCCAGTCTACTTTAAGCTCTAGAGAATTACCGGATTTACTTTTATACTTAATATACCCATGTTTCTCACCAAACAGATATAAATCCCTGGTAATTTTCACATCCTGTTTACAATACTGGATAATTTTATTGATCTTTCCCTCTTTGTACCATTGCAGAGAAACCAATCCGTCCGCTGACTTCTCCGCATTAAGGGTTTGTTCTGCCAGATGGTTCAGGCTTAACCGAAAACCAAGATTCTTTTTGACATCAACCAGCATGTCAAAAGTGTTAATTTCCTGTAGATCGAAATCGGAGTACGGCTGGAGAACCGTGTAATCAAAACCAATTATATTGAACCCTACAGCCAGATCAGCAGTACGGAGTTTTTCCACCAATTGGGCTGCGTCCCTTTCTTCATAGGTAAAGAACTCCTGATCCAAACTGTCCCATACCACTCCAACAGCCAAGCCCATTTTGTGAATATTGCCCCAGCCCCCAACCTCTTCAGCACTTTTCTGAGTTTCCAGATCAAAATACTGCACACGCGGACCTGAGATGTGTTTTACAGTTTTTTTGGCTTCCTGATCTTCTGCCTCTCCAAAAAGCCCAAGTTGTTCCGACATATTTCTATCAATTTTTGAGGAGTATTTTGAGGGATAATTGTTATTATTCAGCATTCTCATCCAGCAAATCAATAACTTTTTACAAACCTTTATATTTAAATGAGTTAGAGTACTTTTATTGAGTTTCTTTTACCAAAAAAAATTGCCCTTCTTATAATCCCCATATTGATTAAAGTTTCGTTTTTTCCAGACCGATAAAACTAAAGATAGAGCTCGTGTGTGCATCCTGAATGTTACTGCCTATGAAAGGTCTTTAAGTGGCTCAAACTGCAATATTCGGAATCAATTCCAACCTCGATACCGGCGGCATTATCGACAACCTGGTTCGACTCCAAAGGAGTCCCATATCTATTGTTGAAGCCAAACGAGATTTAGAGGATGCCAAACTTTTAAGTTTTCAAGACCTGAGAGACCGGCTGCAGACCTTCAAAAGTGTGGTGAATACCCTCAACACAGAGTCTCGTTTTTTAGCCACAAAAGGAGAATTTTCCAACAACAATGCTATCGATACTAACTCAGTAGTCGGTATTTCCACCAGTAGTCAGGCCACCTCTGGAACATTTTCTTTGACGGTCAACAATCTCGCCCGAGAAACAAAGCTTATTTCAGAGGGTTTTGAATCAGTAACCAGCTCCATAAATACGGGGAAATTAAATATTGGTGTTGGTGACCAATCCCTTGAAATTACAATTGATGAAAGCAACAATACATTGGATGGCTTACGCTTGGCAATTAATAACTCGGGGCTGAATGTAAAAGCCACGTTTATTAACGATGGTAGTAGCAAAAACCCAGTTCGTTTAGCAGTCTCTGGAACGAAATCAGGTGAAGACAATGCCGTGACAATTGGAGTGACTGGCTTTCTATTTGGAGGGGGATCTACAAATCTAGTAAATTTCACCCAAACCCAAGCAGCCAAGAATTCAAATTTTATCCTTGATGGAGTTGCAGTCACTAAATCTGGAAATGTAGTCTCCGACGTCATAAGCGGAACTATTTTAACTCTGGAGTCTGCAGGTTCCGGGACTATCACCCTGACTTCTGATAGCGATACTATTAAGGAAAAGGTTAAAAATTACATAAATGGATACAACGAGTTAATCTTACACTTGAACTCTGAACTGGGATTGGAAACTGAAACAGGAGAAACGGGTGTTTTATTTGCAAACTTCACGGTTCAGAACCTGCAACAAAAACTTCGCGAAATAATTACTGCTCAGGTTCAAGGGGTAACGGGTAACTTCAGCTATCTTTCACAAATAGGCATTCGAACATTAAGTGATGGAACCCTTTCCCTAAACGATGGTGAATTCTCTGATGCTCTGGCAGAAAATGTTGGTAACATCAGCGAACTATTTTCCAGCAGCAACAGCACCACAAGCTCGGCAGTAACTTTTATTGGGTTCACAAATAATACCCAGCCTGGAGGATACAATATTCGAGTTAGCAATGGCGTACCTCAAATAGCTGCATCCGGTTCTTCCACATTCGTTGATGCCGTAGGAAGTGGGAACTTTTACGCAGGAGCTAAAGGAACAGATGCTGAAGGACTCAATTTTAGAATTGCCTCACTAAATGATGGAAATTATGGAACACTCACACTCTCTATTGGAGTAGCCCAGATAACCAATCGCATTCTGGCAAACCATACCGATGCCTCGTTAGAAGGTCCTTTGGAAGCAGAAATAGATACTTCAACAGGAATTATTCAGGATTTTGATGAAACACTTATCCAAATGGAAGAACGAGCCTTATTATTTGAAGAGACTCTGAGAAAAAGATTCACAAACCTTGAAGTTATATTGGGAAGATTAAACTCTCAAAGAGATGCTTTTGATCAATCAATTGCTGGAATTCAATCATTATTCAACAGTAAGAAATAAGAGTACAAAGAGAATGGACAGAACACAATATCATAAACAGTATCGAAAAAACGAAATCTCCACCTCAAGTCAAGAGCGTCTAATTCTAATGATGTATGAGGCAGCCATCAAATTTACCACCATGGCAATACAATGCCTGGACAAGGGAGATATCGCCGGGCAAGGAAAACACATCAATAAAACCCACGATATTATCAATGAACTTTCGTTGGCATTGGACTTAAAAAAAGGAGGTGAAGTGGCTTTGCGCCTGGAATCATTATATCAATACATGCTCAGCCAATTAACTCTTGCCAATATCAAGTCTGATCGAAAAGCCCTCGAAACTATCGTTAAAATACTTGGTCCGCTTGCTGAAGCCTGGGAACAACTGTTTCAAGCAACAACCAATACAGGACAAGGCGAACACCAAGCTCCCAAAAAAATCGCATCAAAAGTATAATCCAATCAACCCTCTTATCCCCCATCAAAAACCTTTTAACCGCATTGTGTCTCAAGAAAAAAGGTGTCATTTCCCCTAAGGGTTGCTTTGATCGTTTCCAGGAATATATCATTGCAAATATATTTTTTTGACAAGCTCCTTTTTCCTATGATAAAAATCAAGCTTAATTTTCTCCCCATTAATAAATCTGAAGAAATTTCATGAAGATTCACGAGTATCAAGCTAAAGAGATTTTACGAAAGTATAATGTATCCGTACCAAGCGGGGTTTTGATTTCAAAAAAAGCTGAAGCTGCCAAAGCCGCCAAGAAAGTTGGCACTGATGTTGTCGTTGTCAAAGCCCAGATACATGCTGGAGGGCGAGGTAAAGGTGGTGGTGTAAAACTGGCAAAAAGCCCTCAGGAAGCCGAGAAATATGCCGGAAATATTTTGGGAATGACACTCGTCACCCCACAGACTGGCCCTGAAGGACGCCTGGTTAAAAAAGTTTTGATTGAAGAAGGAATGTCTATAGCTAAAGAGTTATATATGGGAATACTGGTTGACCGTGAAACCAGCCAGGTCCTCATAATGGCAAGTGAAGCAGGTGGAATGGAAATTGAGGAAGTTGCGGCGGCCACACCCGAGAAAATAATTAAAGAACCTGTGGACCCGGTAATAGGTGTTCAACCCTACTTGGCAAGGAAAATAGCTTTTGCCTTGAACTTAGAAGGTGCAGCTTTAAAAGCAATCATCCCATTCATCATCAACCTCTATGACGCGTTTGTAAAAGAAGACTGTTCGATGCTGGAAATCAACCCGCTTGTCATCACTTCTGACGACAGGGTTCTAGCCCTGGACGCCAAAGTGGATATAGATGACAACGCCCTGTTCCGTCATAAAGACACACAGGAATACAGAGACCTTGATGAAGAGGATCCACTTGAAGTTGAGGCCAGCAAGTTCCATTTGAACTACATCAAGTTGGATGGAAATATTGGTTGCATGGTTAATGGTGCAGGCTTAGCAATGGCAACTATGGATATCATTAAATTGTCCGGTGGCGAACCGGCAAACTTTTTAGATGTTGGCGGCGGCGCTGATGAGGAAATGATTGAAAATGGTTTCCGCATTATCCTTTCCGACCCATCAGTTAAAGGAATTTTTATTAATATTTTTGGTGGAATTCTTCGCTGTGACATTCTTGCCCGCGGAGTAGTTTCTGCAGCAAAAAATCTGAACATTAAAGTTCCTATTGTAGTAAGGATGGAAGGCACAAATATGGAAGAAGGTCATCAAATTCTTAAAGACTCCGGACTTAACTTTGCTATTGGAAATGGCATGAAGGACGGAGCCCAAAAAGTGGTCAAAGCGATAAAATGAGCATACTCGTTGATGAAAAAACAAGACTGATAACTCAAGGTATTACTGGCCGGGAAGGCATGTTCCACACTGAACAATCAATGAAGTATGGAACAAAGGTGGTTGGAGGAGTGACTCCCGGCAAAGGTGGACAAAAAGTGCTAGGAAATGTTCCTGTATTCAATACGGTCAAAGATGCGGTGGCAAAAACCAAAGCTAACGCAACCATGGTCTTTGTGCCCCCTCCATTTGCTGCAGATGCAATTTTAGAAGCCGCCGATGCCGGTATTGAGTTGATCATATGTATCACCGAAGGAATCCCCGTCAGCGACATGGTCGATGTCTATAAATATCTCAAAGGAAAAAACAGCCGGCTGGTTGGACCAAACTGCCCAGGCGTTATTTCTCCCGGCAAAGCAAAGATCGGCATCATGCCGGCGCACATCCATAAAAAAGGAAATATAGGGATTATTTCCCGGAGTGGAACTCTGACTTATGAAACCGTTGGACAGCTGACCGCCCTGGGAATCGGCCAATCCACATGTGTGGGGATTGGGGGTGATCCGATCATCGGGACAAGGTTCATTGATGTGCTGGAATTATTTCAAAAAGACCGGGGAACCAAAGCCATTTGCATGATCGGTGAAATAGGCGGCAGCGCTGAAGATGAAGCCGCTTACTACATTAAAAAGCACGTCACCAAACCGGTGGTAGGGTTTATAGCAGGACAAACCGCACCTCCAGGCAGACGTATGGGGCATGCCGGAGCTATCATTTCAGGTGGACAGGGAACTGCTGAAGAAAAAATGAAGGTTATGAAACGGTGTGGGATTAAGGTCGTAAAGAGTCCTGCTGACCTGGGCAAAACCCTGAAAAAAGCCCTTTAATATTTGACGAAAAGACGGGACCTTTTTCCAGCCATCTATAAAAAAATTACTCTTCTTTCTTTTCTACGTCTTCATAAGACAAATAGCCCAGTCTACTTTGGTAGTCTAACTGGTCAAACGGCTTGCCTTGTCGAAAGCTCGAAAAATGTAAATCAGCATAGGAAGCGATGATGGCATGAAGGGCTTCATGCTCGTCCATTCCCTGTCCTACCAGCTTGTTGTAAGTCTGAACTACGAACTCTGGTTGCTCGGTTCTAATCTGGCTATCGACAATGGTGTGTAAAACTGTATGCACAAACGGACTGACTATTTGACCATTGATCTCTTGAGGATAGGCCGCCATCTCACCCTTAGTCCATATATCTTCAAATTCCGGATGCAAATCCATAACATGCGAAATCCTGGCATCAAGTTCATCGATATCCCTGCCCTGTTGCCGGTCAGACGCAACACGTAATATCCGTATTTGTGTTTCCTTATCAAAATTCATAACTAATTTAAATAGAAGTTGATAACCCGTCTAAATCAAATTTAAACAAATCTCCTCCTGTAACTCAGATGGAAAATCATCCAAATAGATTCATATAATACGTCTGGATCAAGGGGTTTCAGAAAAGTGTGTACGGCGTTCTTTACCCGGCTCACCATAAACCATAAAAACGCGTTTCCCCTGCCGCATATGATACTTAGCCCATGCTGGCGACTTACCATCATAACTGGCCTGAGGGTCTTCCCCTTCCGCCTTTAAATAATCAGGGTAATCCAGACCTGCTTCTAATGCTTCTACAAGCAGGCATTCAGTCGTGAACCCTTTGCCGGCAAGCTGGATTTTGCTTAAAAAGGTTTCTATCTCTGCAGGGTCATTCATTTCAATAGGTTGCATAATTTTTTCGATGTAAGTTTTAATAGGATAATTTCAGGAATGTTTCAAAAAATGAATCTAAGCATCAATAGCTTGGAGTCATTATGCTATTGCTGTATATTAAATTCAACGCATTTTAGAGCACGTGTAAAACAAAACCAATAAGAGTAATAATATGCTTATTCAAGATAATTTATTTTTGACCCGCTCCAATCCCACTGGCCAAGGTGGGACCCAGTTTATATACAGAGTGAATGACTATGGGCTAACAGCATTGAGCTGCCCACAAGAAGATATTTCGATGATTCATTGGGAAGTAGAAATCATCAAGTTTACGGGCCAGAAAGCTGCAGAATTTGAGACTTGTCATACCACAGAATTGGCAGACAAAACCCTTAAGTTCTATACAGATAAGTCTTTAAATGAGTTTTTACAAAAGGCCTTTCAATACTTTGAGGAGCTCGACTCCCTGGAAAAAATGCTTCCACAAGAATCATAGGCAATAATAAACTCTGAAGAGTTAGGAAAACCACCTTATAATCAGGGTTTAGCCTTGACAGAGAGACAGTTTGTTCCTATTATGTCTCTCTTTTTAAATGAGCTTGTCGGCTTTTGAGTTGATGATTTTAACCTGATAATTTGAGTCGATGGAGTGTCAAAACAAATAATTTTCACCAGAATAACTCAAGAGTTCTGAGCACTGATATTTGAAATAACAAGGAGTTAGATCATGGCAAATGCAATAGGTAGTGCGGTTTGCAGAACCGCTGCCGACGAAGGTAAACCAGCTGATTGGGTTCCTGCAGGAGAGAAACAAAAAGTAGTGGATCCTATGGAAATGTTCCATAAGCTTCCCCGTGAAAAGCAATTCATCACTGGTAGTGAAGCGGCTCGCGAAAGCATCCGGCGTGCAAATATAGATATTGCTATTGCCTATCCGATCACCCCACAAAGTGAAACCATGCAGCAAACGGGTTATCTCTACGATGAAGGATATATCAAGGAGTACTACCGAGCTGAAGAAGAAATTGGTGCGTTTTCAGCTATATCTGGAGCCTCTCGTGGTGGGGTTCGGAGCTTGACTGCAACTTCAGGTCCGGGCTTAATGCGTGGTATGGAAGCTATAAGCTCTTGGCCTGGTGCAAGAACTCCTATCATAATGCTTAATATGTGTCGGGTTATCAACACACCACTCGCAATTCAGCCTGACAATATTGAAATGTCATTCTTGCTTAATACCGGAATTATTATGCTTCATGCTGAAAATCAGCAAGATTTTTATGACTATCCCCTAGCTGCTATTTGTGCTTCTGAACAAGTGGATGTGACACTACCTGCTGTAGTTTCTGTAGATGGGTTCTTTTGTACCCATGCACGCGGTCCTGTTGAAGTAACACCTGAAGAGTACAAGCTGCCACCACGTGATGGTTGGCGTGCAGCGATACCTGCAATGGATAATGAAAATCCTCCAGCTCGTATTTCGCGTGACGCCCCTATCCAGAAGAGTAATTTTATCAGCTATCATATGCATTCCAGTTGGCAGCAAGAAGTATTTGCCGCTGTGGAACGTTCGGCAAAGTATTTCAGAGCATACCTTGGTAGTTTGATAGAAGTGGTTAATCCGGATGCAGAGGAGTTCATCATTGCATCTGGTTGTGCGGTTTCACAGGCACGTGAAGCGGTTCGTCAAGAAGGCGAACAAGGCAGAAAAGTGGGATTGGTAAAAATAAAAACAATCCGCCCCTTCCCTACCGAAGAAATCGTAGAAGCGGTAAAAGGTGCCAAGCGTATTCTAGTTCCCGAGTTCAATCAGGCCGGTTGGTTACACAAGGAAGTATGCTCAGCTCTTTATGGTCGTTGCAATGCGACTATCAAGAATGGCCCAAGAGTTTTTGGTGGTATGACAATGCCTACCGAGATGATCTTAGAATGGCTAGAAGAATTCCGTAAAGAAGTTCAGTAATCAAACTAACTGTTATTTTTAAAACTGTATAATTTAAACAGGTTAAAACCTGTTATAACTAATTTTATTTTTCAACATAAATTTTATAAGGATAAAATCTTATGTCACTTGAAACATTAAGACCTGCCCCTGCATTTAAAGAGTTTTTACCTGTTGAATATAAAGACTTAGTAGATCATGGCCCCTACCATAATCGTAAGGATAAAAATAAACAGGATGTAAAAGTCACAGACATGGGGAAATTTAAGGAAGTGATTGAAGAGCATCCCATGTGTGCAGGTTGCGCCATGACCCTGTTCATTCGCCTCACATACATAGGAATGCCCAACCCAGAACACACTATTGTTGTTGGAACTGCTGGATGTGGGCGTCTGGCTATCTCCCAGGCTTCAGTTCCATTTATTTACGGTAACTATGGTGATACCAATGCAGTTGCATCTGGTCTTAAACGAGGTTTGGAAGTAAGGTTCCCTAACCAGAAGAAAGACGTTGTAGTTATGGCTGGTGACGGTGGACTGATCGATATTGGTTTCCAGGGCATGATGCACAGCTGGTTCCGTAAAGAAAAGTTCACAACCATTATGCTTGATAATGAAGTTTACGGAAACACAGGCGGACAGGAAAGCGGTATGACCAATCAAGGTAAGGTCATGAAAATGGCTCCTCGTGGAAAGTTTGGTGACAAAATTGATGCATTGGGTCTGGCTAAGGTAGCAGGAGTAGATTATATTGCACGTCTTGCTCCAACCAATCCATCTCGAGTTGCTCGGACTGTTCGCCGCGCAATTATGGTAGCTCGTGAAGTTGGTCACAGCTATATACAGGCCTATACTTCTTGCAATATCGAATACTCAATTCCAACACCAGATGTTATGAAAGATGCATTTGAAATCGAAAAAGATCGGTATGGTTTTGAAGAAATTATTTCACCAGCAGCACAAGAGTATTTGAATGAGGTGGAGAAAAAACCCAAAAAGAAAAAATCTGACAAATAAAGGGAGGAAATAAAAAAAATGACAGAAGTTGTTGAACCAGTAAAACGCTATAACATTCGAATGGCGGGTCTGGGTGGTCAGGGTGTTGTAACTGCATCCCACATCGTTAGTAATGGCGTGGTAATCTCAGGTGGCTTCAGTTCCCTGGTTCCTTTCTTTGGGTCAGAAAAACGTAATGCGCCTGTTGAGAGTTATGTCCGTATTTCAAACGGTACAATTTATGAAATTGGAGAGATTATTTTCCCGAATGTTCTAATGATTTTTCATCCATCGGTTATCACGCTTGGTAAGTCTTATACTATGCCGTTTTATACCGGATTGAAGCAAAATGGAATCATTCTCATAAATAGTAGAACCCCTATTCCTTTTACCCGTGATGAAGAACGTGAACTGGAAGAAACTGGTGCCCGTATTTACTATCTACCCGCTACAGAAATGGCAAATGATCTGGCTAAAACTGATCTGGCTACGAATATGGCTATGTGTGGTGCCATTTCAGGAATCTTTGGATTGCCCGATCCAGTTTCTTTAGCGGCATCTGTTAAAGACCGTTTCATTGGGAAAGGCATCGTGGTTTCTGGTGGTACAGCCGCTTTGGACAGTGCCATTGAGAAAAAATTTGCGAAAAAACAAAAACTTCTTGAAGCAAATCAAAAGGTTCTAGATGCGGCTGTCCAATATGCTATTGATCAGGGCTGGTCAGAAGCGGAACAACCAGCAAAAACTACTGCATAACGTTAAAAACTGGAGAAAATATGTATTACATTGCTAGTGTTGATAAAGACATTTGCTCAGCTAAAAATTGCCACCTCTGCACCCAATATTGTCCAGAAACAAACTGCATCAATTACAGTGAAGCAGATAAGTCTGCTTATGTTTCCGTAGATCGTTGTAAAGCATGCGAGATTTGCATCTACATCTGCTCTGATATAGCTAAGAACGATGCTATTCAAATGAAATGGATAGACGACTTAAATGAAGGGTTTGTAATCAAAAAATCCGGACTCGTTTTACGGTAATACTTCTTTTTAAACAAAGGTATTTGGGCTTAATTGCTCAAATACCTTTTTTTATTTAATTTCTAACCCTTAATAGAAAGCCCTGAAATGGAAAGAACCTTTGCTATCATCAAACCTGACGGCGTAGAGCGTAATCTGATTGGTAAAATCCTGGAACGAATAGAATCCAATGGCTTTAGAATTGTTGCCATGAAAAGAACCTTGCTCAGCAAGGCTCAGGCAGAAGGGTTTTATCATGTGCACAAAGAGCGCCCTTTTTTCGATGGAATGACCAGTACAATGAGTTCAGCCCCAGTGGTTTTGATGGTTCTGGAAAAAGAAAACGCCATTGCCGATTGGCGAAAGCTAATGGGTGCCACTAACCCGGCTGATGCTGAAGATGGTACTATTCGTAAAGATTTTGCTGAAAATATTGAAAGAAATACTTCCCACGGTTCTGATGCACCTGAAACTGCGGCATTTGAAATTTCCTATTTTTTCAGTGAAACAGAAATTCTTTCCTAATCATCCTGGACAACAAGGCCGGAAAGGCTTATGCAAGCAACATTTCTTTGGTTAAATATGTCGTCCATAATAATGTCTTTTTGAAAGATATGAATTTTAAATCCGACATTAATGAAGTATCATCTAAATACTATGAAACTTTTCACCGCACTGATAGTCCTGTCACTCTTTATGTTTCCAGGTCTATCTCAAGCTCGGTCAGGTTATGACTACCAGCTCTATAAGAATCACGAAAACTATGGCATTGTCATATTTCCAAAGAAGTCAATTCATAAGGATTTGAGTGACTACATCGCCTCATTATCATTTGTAGAAGTGCAATCAGGCAGGGCCGTGATGCGACGCGGGACTAAGAACGAAAATGAAACATTGATGATGCCGATCGAAGTACAAAAAAAATATTCCATTGAAAAGTTTATAGTTATTCAGGTCTTAAGCCAGCGTGAAATGATGATTGGAATTTATGATCCGGAATGGGGTCTTACTTTGCCTTCTGCCACATTTGGAATGGAGGCTTTGAAACAAAATATACCCAGGACATTGAACACCTTCCGTGGTAACAATCCCCAGCGTCAGACCGGGCTCAATATTCGCAAGCCTATTTTTGTTAATTTTTTACCTGAGCCGGGCTATAATAAAAGAAAGCGTCCTTACTATTATTGAAATGGCTTGGAGAGTGAGAAACAAATGCCTGTATACGAATACCAATGTGAAAAGTGCAAAGATATAGTAGAGGTATTGCAAAAAGTCAGTGACGACCCACTGGAAGTTTGTGAAAAATGCGGGGGCAAGCTAAGCAAACAGTTTAACCAGATGAATTTTCATTTATATGGGTCCGGTTTTTACTCAACTGACAATAAACGCAAATACCTTAAATAACCTATGATTTTTATCACCCGCCGACTTGAATTTTGTGCCAGCCACAGATTATACAATCCATCTTTCTCGGATGAAAAAAACGCCGCCACTTTTGGTTTATGCAACAATCCCAATGGACA
>WAHY01000005.1:61413-82584 GCA_009873635.1 Nitrospinota bacterium | reverse complement strand
ACCTTAAATAACCTATGATTTTTATCACCCGCCGACTTGAATTTTGTGCCAGCCACAGATTATACAATCCATCTTTCTCGGATGAAAAAAACGCCGCCACTTTTGGTTTATGCAACAATCCCAATGGACATGGCCATAACTATGTTCTGGAAGTGACTGTTAAAGGCGAAGTAGACCCTGAAACAGGCATGGTACTGGATCTCAAGTCATTAAAAAAATTGATCAACGAGGAAATTATCGACAAGGTGGATCACAAAAACCTGAATGTGGATGTTGAGTTTCTGAACAACGTAATCCCGACCGCAGAAAACATTGCTATCCATTTCTGGAATATCATTGAACCCAAAATTGAAAACGGTACTCTGCATGAGATAAAACTTTTTGAGTCCGAACGAAATTTTGTTATTTACCGAGGTGAGGAAGTTGAAAGACCTCATTAAACAAATTTTGTTACAGGTGGGTGAAGATCCCGACCGGGAGGGGCTCAAAGACACACCTGAACGGGTGGAGAAATCCCTGAAATTTTTGACAAGTGGATACGGGATCAATATTGAAGATATCGTCAATGGCGCATTGTTCAAAGAAGATTATGACGAAATGGTTATTGTCAAAGATATTGACCTGTTCAGCATGTGTGAACATCATATGCTTCCATTTATAGGTAAGTGTCATGTAGCATATCTTCCCAAGGGGAAAATCATCGGTCTTAGCAAAATACCTCGTATTGTAGATGTATTCAGCCGCCGATTACAGGTCCAGGAGCGCCTGACCAACCAGATTGCCGGTTGCTTGAACCAGATCCTTCAACCAATTGGAGTAGGTGTAGTGATTGAAGCACTACATCTTTGCATGTGTATGAGGGGTGTAGAAAAACAGAATTCCTACACCACTACCAGCTCCATGCTGGGTTCCTTTAAATCAGATGCAAGAACCCGCAGTGAGTTTTTAACCCTTATCCCTCCACAGGGAACGCGACGATGAGTCTAATAATAATTTTTTTTATCAAATAGAGAGATCCCTGTTTGAAACCAGACACAAAAGAAATTATTCTCGCAAATAACGATCTCATTCCAGAATTATTTGGCAGTCAGGATCTAAATCTAAAACTGATTGAGAAAAAATTTAACGTCCGTATTACTACCAGGGAAAACCAAATAAAAATAAAGGGCGATCCCGAAAATATTGAAACCGTTGAAAGCCTTTTCATGCAACTTGAGAAACTGCATGAAGCCAGCCTTCCTGTCGAAAATGGGGATATCAAGTTCGCCATCCGGTTGATCGCCGAGGATGCACATGCCGACCTCAAAACTATTTTTTCGGAACGTATTGCCGTCTCTCCCAAGAAAGGTTATATCACTCCCAAAGGCCCCGCACAGCATCAGTTCATTCAAGCTATCAGGCAGGATGATATCGTTCTCTCAGTAGGTCCGGCGGGTACAGGAAAAACATATTTGGCAGTTGCTATGGCGGTAGAAGGCCTGCTGAAAAAGAAATTCAAAAAAATTGTACTGGTCCGCCCCGCTGTTGAAGCCGGAGAGAAACTGGGTTACCTGCCGGGAGATATAACGGAAAAAATCAATCCTTATCTCATGCCCCTCTATGACGCCCTGAGCGATATGATGGAAACAAATCGAGTGAGACACCTGATGGATGATGGTGCCATAGAAATTGCCCCACTGGCATATATGCGTGGAAGAACATTAAGCGACGCTTTCATCATTCTTGATGAAGCTCAGAACGCAACTCGAGAGCAAATGAAAATGTTCCTGACCCGTTTGGGATTCCGCTCGAAAATGGTGGTCACTGGTGATATCACACAAGTAGACCTGCCTAAAGATAGCGATTCTGGACTCATTCATATTCAGGGACTGCTTAACAAAGTACAAGGTATCCGCTTTATTTATTTCTCAACCAAGGACGTAGTACGTCATGAACTGGTGAAAAAGATTATTAACGCCTACGGCAAAGCTGGATTTGATCAGGAATAGTCTTCCACTTTCTTCCTGATAATAGCTGACTCATGCTTTTTCTTTTATCCTGATATGGAAATCTTTATAAAAAACGAACATCCTGATATCAAGGTAGATACAAAAAAAATTAAACAACATACAGCCAAAGTTCTAGATTCCATGGATTGCAATGAACATGAAATCAGCATATTATTTATTGGAGATCAGGGGATTCGTGATCTGAATCAACGTTTCAGGGGTATCGATAGTCCGACTGATGTGTTATCGTTTCCGCAGCTCGTGGAAGATTCACCAGAAACCCCGGGACCGCCTGTTTTGGGAGATGTTGCAATATCCCTTGAAACAGCCCGTACTCAATCCAAAGAGCACGGTCTGTCCATGGATGAAGAGTTAACATTATTACTCATTCATGGAATACTTCACCTTCTGGGTTATGACCACGAATTATCAGATCAGGAAGAAGATCGTATGCGGAAAAAAACCCGTGAATTATTCATAACGGTTTACCCAGGCAAAAGACTTTTAGACACATGCAATTTTTAACCCGATAAAACCCTGGTCTGAGACAAAGACTCATGAAACAACTCTGGGCACCTTGGAGGATGGAATATATCAACAGTGAAAGGTCAGAAGGATGCATATTCTGCATACTCCCCAGGGAAAATGACGATGACAAGAACCATATACTTTATCGTGGCGAATCGGCATTTATTATCATGAATATATTCCCCTATAACTCTGCCCACTTGATGGTGTCTCCATACAGACATATAGATTGTTTGACCAAACTAGATTCGAATGAAAGCACAGAATTAAACCAATTGACAGATGCTTGTATCAATACTTTAAAAACCGTTATCAACCCGGAAGGTTTTAACGTTGGTTACAATATTGGTAAAGCAGCTGGCGCGGGATATGATGAACACATTCATTGTCACATCGTTCCCAGATGGGTTGGGGATACCAATTTTATGCCAGTTCTTGGAGAAACCAAAGTTCACCCAGAACATTTGAAAGCTACCTACAATAAACTTCTTCCTCATTTTAAAAATTTGTAATTCATAAAACATATGGGCGTATCGGCCAAAAGTATTAGGGTCACTCAAGATGACACTCCCATGATGCAACAATACAGGAGCATCAAAAAGGAATATTCCGACTCAATATTATTTTTCAGGATGGGTGACTTTTACGAAATGTTTAATGATGACGCAAAAACAGCGTCAAACATTTTACAGATTGCTCTTACAGCAAGAAACAAAAAGACCAACCCGGTTCCCATGTGCGGAATTCCCCATCACTCGGCAAACCTCTACATTACCAAACTTCTTAAAGCTGGAAAAAAAGTCGCTATTTGTGAACAGACAGAAGACCCAAAGCAGGCTAAGGGTTTGGTAAAGAGAGAGGTGATTCGTGTTATCACCCCGGGAACAGTCCTTGATGATAATGTTCTGGACCCCAAAAAGGACCAGTTTATAGCCTCAATCTATTTTTGCAAAAACCTGATAGGACTTGCCGCTCTTGATGTTTCAACCGGAGTGTTTAAAGCTACACAAATTGATGGAGCAAATTCCCTTTCTCTACTAGCAGATGAACTGAAGAAACTAGACCCTAAAGAGATTATTATTCCTAATTCAATGATAGAAGAACCCCATCCCTGGCTTCCAGCAAGTGAGGCCTTTCTCCATGCAGGGGAAGACTGGACATTTTCTTTCAGCGAAGCTTATAGAAACCTGACTGAACATTTTAAAACCCAGTCTTTAGAAGGGTTTGGTTGCGAAAATATGAAGGCGGCCATATCCTCAGCAGGCGCCCTGATCCATTATTTGCAGGAAACACAGAAGTCTGCAATGGAGCATATCACAGCCCTCACTCCCTTTCCTATACACGACTACATGGCTGTAGACCAATCCACTTTGGCAAGCCTGGAACTGGTCCAATCCAGCGAAGGAAGCAGAAAAAATTCTCTGCTCGATTTGCTTGATATTTCTCAAACCGCTATGGGCGCTCGACGAATTCGTGAATGGATTCTAAAACCACTGATAGACGCAGAAAAAATAAGGGAGCGTTTGAATGTTGTCGCAAATTTCAAAAACAATCCAACAGAAAGAAAAAAGTTACGTGATCTTCTGAAAAATATTTTCGATCTTGAGAGACTGTTGGGAAGAATCACACTATCCGCATGTAATGCAAGAGATGTTATTTCACTGAAAACATCTCTGAAAGTTTTTCCAGATATACAGAATGAACTTAAACGTTTCTCCTCAAGCTCAATAAGTTCTTTTCTTGAGGAGTGGGACAACCTTGATGACATCTACAGTTTAATTGATCAAAATATTACAGATGACCCACCTCTAAGCCTTAAGGAAGGAAATCTGATTAAATCAGGTTGCAATGAGGAGCTTGATCGCCTTAAAAAAATAATCCGTCAGGGAAAAAGTTGGATCGCTTCGCTGGAAACTGAAGAGAAAGAAAAAACAGGAATTCCTGTATTAAAAGTCGGCTTTAACAAAATTTACGGATATTATATAGAAATTACTAAAAAACATAGTGACCGCATCCCTGCAGAGTATATTCGCAAACAATCCCTGGTAAATGCGGAGCGATTTATTTCTCCCAAACTCAAAGAGTACGAAGAAGAAATAACCGGTGCTGAAGAAAAGATTTTTGCCATAGAGCAAAAACTGTTCGAAGAAGTCAGGTCCAGCATTTCACTCGTTGGTTCCCGGATACAAAATATGGCGCGTATCATCAGTGAAGTTGATACGTTATCTTCTTTCGCAGAAATTGCGCATAGGTACAATTATTGCCAGCCTGAATTCACAAACGAACGTAGCCTGTTTATTGAAAACGGACGTCACCCTCTAATAGAGCAAATAGATCCAACTGTCCGGTTTATTTCTAACGATACATTCCTGGATTCTGTGGAACAACAAATCATGATCATTACCGGACCAAATATGGCCGGAAAGTCCACCTATTTAAGGCAGGTTGCGCTGATTACTCTTATGGCGCAAATTGGGAGTTTCGTTCCAGCAGATCAAGCCAGACTAGGAGTCACGGACCGTATTTTTTCACGAGTGGGAGCACAGGATCATTTGTTAAAAGGTCAGTCCACCTTTATGGTTGAAATGAATGAAACTGCAAATATTCTCAATAATGCCACCGCAGACAGCCTGGTCATTTTGGATGAAATTGGCCGGGGAACCAGCACCTTTGATGGAATCAGTATAGCCTGGGCGATTGTTGAGTTCCTCCACAAAGCTGACCAGGGCGGAGGACCCAAAACACTTTTTGCTACACATTACCATGAACTGACGGACCTGTCCCGTGTCCTTCCCGGGGTAAAAAATTTTAATGTTCAAATCAAAGAGTGGAACGACGAAATTGTATTTCTTCGTAAAATTGTTCCCGGCGGGACCGACAAAAGCTATGGCATACAAGTCGCACGACTGGCAGGGTTGCCAAAAATCGTTTTGGACCGCGCCCAGGAAGTTTTATTCAATTTGGAACAAAGTGAGTTTGATGAAATAGGTGTGCCCAAAATCTCTCATTCAGATAACCAAAGAAATAAACACTCTTCCGGACAGCTTGCTCTTTTCCCGGATCCTGAAAATCCATTGATACAAAAGCTAAAAGCAATTGACCCGGACGATCTTTCACCAAGGGAAGCCCTGGATGTTATTTTTCAGTTGCACCAGTTGCTAAAGGATACTTCGAAATGAATATTTTGGTTACAGGTGGTGCAGGCTTTATTGGTTCGCACCTGGTGAACACATATATTGAGGCCGGGCATCAAGTCATCGTGGTGGATAATCTTTCTTCAGGAGAGTTGCGATTTCTAAACCCCAAAGCTACGTTTTATGAGATAGATATCCTCGATCCAAACTTCGCTGAGGTTTTAAAAAGAGAAAAAATTGATGTCATCAATCATCATGCCGCGCAGATTTCAGTAACCGGTTCCATCAGTGACCCCCAGTCTGACGCTAACTCCAATATAATTGGTACTTTACAACTTCTTAAAAGTGCGGTATCGTTAAAAGCCGAGAAGTTCATATTTGCCTCAACCGGAGGGGCTCTATATGGAGAACAAGATTATTTTCCGGCGGGCGAAGATCACCCGGTTCAACCGCTGAGCCCTTATGGTATTTCAAAGTTATCAGCGGAAAACTATATACGTTTTTACCAGGAGAAGTACGGACTAAGATCCACCATACTTCGTTATAGTAATGTTTTCGGCCCGCATCAAAACCCACATGGGGAAGCTGGAGTCGTATCGATATTCTGCGAGAAGCTTGTAAATGACCAGAAACCTGTTATTTTGGGAGACGGAAAACAAACCCGGGATTTTATTTCGGTCAGGGATATCGCCAGGGCAAACTTGATCGCACTGGATAACAATTGCATTGGTACATTTAATATCAGTAGCGGAATAGAAACCAGTGTAAATTCATTGGCAAAATCTTTACTGGATATATCGGGAAAAAATATTGAAACCACTCACGGTTTAGCTCGAAAGGGAGAACAACGTAGAAGTGCTCTCGATTATAAAAAATTCCATGAAGGATTTGGGTGGAAACCCGAGGTTTCTCTGGAGCAAGGGTTAATTGAAACGTACAATTTTTTCAACAATCAAACGGCTTAATCTGGTCTCTTTATGGGTTTCAGCTCTTGTGCTGACGATGGGGCTTGTTTCTCCTGCTTCAGCAGTGTCTCCCGATGTCGTCAATATTGGAGTTGGAACGAAGGGCAAATATGTAGTCATGAATGCCCGACTGGTTGATGGTTTCACTGAAAAAATCCAGGAAGCCATTAATAACGGGGTACCAATTGGTTTCACTTTCGAAATAGAGCTCCGCCAGGATAATACAGCATGGGTTGACAGCTTAATCAGTTCCAACAAAGTTCGCCATCGAGTTCAGTTTGATTCACTCAAAAAGATTTACAGGTTTACAGAGATAGGAAAAAATGTCAGACGAAACATAATTACCCGTAAGAAGTCCCGCTTCCAGAACCTAATGCTCAACTTGAAGGATATACCTATCGCTCCAATATATAAACTGGACCCAAATGAAAAATATTATGTCAGGGTCAAAGCAGATCTGGAAACTGACAGGTTCTGGTTCCCCTTCAACTACATTTTCTTTTTTGTGCCTTTCAGTGAATTTGAAACTTCATGGGCACAGACCTCGCCTCTTGCTATTGATCCTGATCTTGATCTATCAAAACAAGCCAGAGGTTCTCGCAAAAAACAAAGACACATTTCCAGAGATGTCATAAGATCATTCAATAAGTAAGCGTTTGATCTGAAATAGACTCTCACAAAACTGTCTTATTATGACCAGATACGAGTATCTATTTGCCTAATCGTTGTTTTTTCTTAGAGGGTGTGCATCCAGGTCTATGTTCGCAACTTCCCTGATAAGCTTGATGACCTCTTGAGGCGGATCAATTTGCTGGTAAACCAAACGGCTGCCATCCTTCAGAATACGGACAAGAATATTTGTCTCATCCTCTTCTCTTTGAACCTGGATATTTGCGGAATCATGTAAACTAGTTGTCGCTGATGTTTTCGACGCAGATGCCAAACTTGAGATTGAATCAGGTTTGACTTCATCGCCCTTTTTTACTTCTGGGGGACTATTTTTCTTCTGATTATATAGAGCAAGGCCCAATGCCTGACCTATTAGAAATCCGTTTTTTTCGTCCTGGATTGAAAATGACGTCATATTTTTCTTATTGATCAATTGCAGGACACCCATTAAATTTTCCCCATGAAGCAAAGGCATAGTCAACATGGATCTTGTAGAGATACCTGCTATCTTCTCCCAAGAATCATCAAACACCAGTTTGGGATGTAGAGCTCTCACTTTTCCAATATCCTTGAGATCCTGAATATTTACAGTTTTTTTGATCATCGCTACGTAACCGGCAACACTGTTTGAGGATATTGGAACTCTAATCTTTCCAAGCTTATTTCCATAAGTTACCTTTGAGTAAATTTCTTTCCGGTTTTCATCCACCCCATAAATCGTAACCGCCTCTGCACCGAAGTACTTCAACAGGGGTTCTTTCAATCGCTTTAACAGACTATCAAAGTTTTCTGAGGAGTGAATCATTTGCGAGAGAACATGAAGCTGACGCTCCTGCACAGTTCCATTCGAAGCACCATCCTCTTTTTCCTTCAATTTAGCAATAGCCATGCCCATAATGGGAGCAATGGCTTTAGCCTTAAAAAAATCTTCCTGGCTAAATCCACCTTCTTTATTGATAATCTCCATCACTCCCACAAGTTTTTTGTTAAATGGAAGCGGTACCACAATCATAGAGGTAGTATCCTTGTTTAATTTTTTATCCCAACTGGAGTCATAGGTAAGTTTTGGGTGATATTGAGAAAGCTCCTGGCTATCTTTCACATTCTTTATATTTATCGGTTTTCCTGTAGCCGCCACAAAACCAGCTATATTTTTAACAGATATATTCAGTCGAATTTCAGGGAAACCTTCTCTATGAAAATTTTTAGTGAACAGTTCACGCCTAGCTTCATCAAGCGCAAAAAGTGTTGCCTCTTCGCTATTAAATAACAATTTCAGGTTATTAGTCAGAGATAGAAGGCTATCCTCATTAAATTCGGCATCTCCTACCTGGCTGGCAAAACTTTCTAATGTATTCAAATTTTCCACCTTAATATTGAACGCACAGGTTTATATTTGAGACTACAATTATTCGGCAACCAGCTTAATGCAAGTTTCAGTAATTTTTAGGGTAACATATTGATTTTAATCCTTTTTTGGAAATAATGACAAGGTTTTTTCATGTTTCAAAGGATTCTGTATACACAACTCGTATAATCAAAGTATTTTATCCCCACATTAAAATTCTTTGAATTTTCCATCCTTATCCTGAATTCCAATTCCTGGGCCTACAGCTTCCAGGGAACAAAAACCAAAGACTTTTTATGATGGTTGTATGTTAAACTATTGTTTTTAAAAACAAATTAATAGCCCGGTAGCCTTTATGCCATCCGACCCTCCCATCCACAAGACTTCAGAATATATCCCACCCACTGAAAAGTTTTTGCGTGATAAACGGAAACGTACATCAGTGACGGCTTTGGCCGTTTTCATAGCTCTAATAGGCATGACATTTTTGGAGAACTATTTTCTCCAAGCCCAGTCTACTTCATCGATTGGTAACAACATTGCGGTTTTAGCGGTATTCAACATTATTCTAATATTGATTTTTGCATTGATCATTTTGATCACGCGCAATCTGGTTAAATTATATAATGAACGCAAAAGTAAAATTATCGGTTCAAAGTTTCAAACGAAACTAATTATCGCCTTCTTGATTCTGGCATTGGTTCCTTCAATACTCCTTTTCACTGTTGCCAGTAAATTATTCACTTTCAGTATTGGGAATTGGTTCAATTTGCAAATCGAGCAGACTCTGGAATATTCCATGGATATTGCCAGAAGTTATTACTCAGACCTTGAAAAGAAAGCTCTCACAAAAGCTAAAAATATTGAGCGTTTTATCAATAGCGAAGAACTCTATTTAAAGCTGAAACGGAACCGGTTGCATACCCTGGCCCAGGAAAAGGTAGCTGAATATGATCTTGCTGGAATTCTCATTTATGACAATGAATTAAAACCAATAGTTCAAGAGTTGGACGCATCTAAATTGCCTTCCAATAATCCATTAAACTTTTCAGAAATTATTAAAAAAAGCCTGGATGGCGAAGGAGTGACAGAGATACAAAAGACCCAGGAGGGAAGTCTGATGATTGTTGTCGTTCCACTCACTGAGACCCTTGAAGGTAAAATTTCCATATGGGGTTACATACTTACACTAAACCCTGTATCAAAAAGTTCGCTAAGAAAAATTGAAACCATCCGTAATACTTTCGAGGACTATCAGCAACAAAGTTTTCTTAAGATTCCTGTCAGCGCAAATTACTACACAACATTCATCTTAATTACCTTGTTGATCCTGTTTTCTGCCATCTGGCTTGGGTTTTATATGGCAAGGGGCATCACTGTGCCGATTCAGCAGTTAGCAGAGGGAACACGACGTATTACAGAAGGAGACCTGGATTTCAAGATTGGTGCAAGGGCCACCGATGAAATAGCTATCCTTGTTGACTCTTTCAACACGATGACACAGGAACTAAACGAAAGCCGGCTGAATATTCAACATGCGCATGAAGACCTAACCAAGACAAATATCGAATTGGACCGGAGAAGGAATTATATAGAAACCATTCTGGACAGTATCGGCGCTGGAGTTGTTTCAATTGATAAAAAAGGACATATTACGACCTTTAATAAAGCGGCTGAAAAAATTCTCCACCTAAGAAACGAACAAATTTTCGGATCCAGTTATCATGATGCCCTCGACTTTTCATGTCACCAGGCTATAAGAAAACTCGTACACCGGATGTTTAGTCAGAACAAAGAAGCCATAGAAGAACAAATTGATCTACGAGTGGGAGAAAACAACCTCACTCTTCTCGTGAATATCCAAGTACTTCGCGGATCTTCCCAAAAATATCGTGGACTGGTAATCGTCTTTGAAGACCTGACCCATCTCATAAAAACCCAGAAGATAGCCGCATGGAAAGAAGTTGCGCAGGGAATTGCCCATGAAATTAAAAATCCCCTTACTCCTATACAGTTAAACACTCAAAGGTTAAAAAAGAAGTATCATGAAAACAAAGAAGATTTTGCCCGGGTATTCGATGAAAGTATTAACATCATATCTCAGGAAGTTGAGGGAATGAAAGAATTGTTGAATGAGTTTCTCCGGTTTTCAAGAATGCCCACTCCTAATCCCAGGCCCACGGAACTGCACAAAATTATTGACGATATTCTTATTTCCTATTCGGAACATGATAAAAATTTAACGATTAAAAAGAGTTTTGACCCAAACCTTGGAGCTGCCCATATCGACCCTGAACAGATTCGCAGAGTCTTCATCAATCTTTTTGAAAACGCAACCGATGCCATAGATGATGGTGGGGTCATACAAATCAGCACCCGAGTTATGCAAAAGGAGAAAATTCTTCGTATTGAGTTTTCAGATGACGGATCAGGAATCAGCCCTGCCGACAGAGATAAACTGTTTCTTCCCCATTTCACCACCAAAAAACGGGGAACAGGTTTGGGCCTGGCCATTGTAAACAGGATTATCATTGACCATAATGGCTCTATTCAGGTTAAAGACAACCACCCCAAAGGTACAATTTTTGTCATAGACCTCCCCTACTCACCCCTGGTACTGGAATCGAAAAACTCTCGTGCTCACAGCTCGCACCAAACCACACTCTCCTGATCCAAATCAGCTGCTTTTATTCCAACAGGTTTTGTTTTAAAATATATTTATTCTAAAATTATTGACCGAAAGAACCCATGTCGAAAAAAATAACCCTGAAAATAGATCAAGATCTTTATCAACAACTTGAAAACCGGTTCAAAGGTGATGAGCAAGAGTTGAAACAATTTATTATCAACTCTATAAAAACAAGTTTGAACACAACACAATCATCATCCGAATCAAATGAGAAGGACGATTTAGAAGGTTATTTGCAAAATGGAGCTACAGGAAGTCGGACCTATGGGGTAAAAGGTCAGGGCTGGTAACCAAGCTGAAGGCCTATAATGCAGAATTCTGATTCAGGCGTTTAAAAAGATTCAATAGTCCTTTATAAGGCAAACTCTGCTCGCAACACGAACAATTTAAGAAAGTAAGTTTATGGGAAATAAAAGGTTTATAGATAACGGAGATGGAACTATCACCGATGAACAAGTAAAAGTGATGTGGAGAAAAACAGACTCCTTCCAAGACACAAAGAAATGGCTCAACTGGTTTAAAGGCCAGGATTATGTCGAAATCACCAATATGGAAAGGTTTGCAGGTTACGAGAATTGGCGTTACCCAACTGAAGAAGAAGCATGGTCATTATTCGATCTGAACTACAAAAACACAGACAAATATGGCGATGAAATCTACCTGCACTCAATCTTTGAGCCTGGTAGCGCGGGCACTACCTGGACAGTGGAAGAGCGAGACTCATCGGCTCTGGTCATTCAATACGAAGACGGGATGAAAGTCTGGCCTTCTAAATATGCCCATCTCAATATGGCCTACCGAATGGTCCGGTCTATCACCTGACATCAGTTTAAATTTCCAAATTCGGGACGCTCTGGATAAACAACCTTTATATCAGGATTGATACCCGCCTCATAGTTAAAACCAGGTTGTATGACAAACCTGATTTTAGCTGTCTTACTATTCAGCTTTTTAAATTCTCGAGGATGGACCCGCTGGGCACCCAGTTCCAGAATCAGGGGTTTTTTGGCAGGCAGGTTCAAGACTCCAACAACACTTTTTTCCAGGTCAATTCTTATTGAACCCGACCTTACCCCTTCCACCTTATAAGAGCCTTCGGCTACATGTACGTTGCTGCCTTCATAAAAAACTCTCCATAAGTAACGGGTTTCAAATCCTCTCGCGCCGGCTACAGGCAAAGCCGGATCAAGAAACTGGAGTTGAGGCTTACCTTTGCTTTTAAAAAAATAAATACTCCGCATGGTCCACAAAGCCAAATCTTTTTCAAAAGAACGTCGCGACATGATTCTACAACGCCTTAATTCCAGAAGCTTTTGCAATACTACTCTTTTTTTGCGAATCAGATTTCTGCGAATATTCAATGCTCCAGGGTTGTATAAATAGCAGGATGCTGCACCCAACTTCGTATCCCTCACAGAATCCGGTGAATTATCCAGCGTTTTTTCAATTTTTCCGATCAATTCTGACTCAATATTAGATTCGTAATCGCGACCTACTTCCCGGGCAATACTAATTACAGCATCCCAATCCTTGATTGATACAGCATTTTCAAAGTCATTAATAACCTTATCGCGATAATTCATGTCAGCTTTCGGGAAATACTCTTTACCACCAAATACTTTGTCCTTTAAATACTGATATCTTTCAGGGTGGCTATAGCGGAAATATGGATAGTTGATATACGCAGCAACGGAGTTGGCAAAATCTTCCTGAAGGTTCTGTCGGGAATACGTAGAAAGCTGACGGGTAGAAACAGGAGCATAGTGCTTGACTTCAGGATCGTTTAAAGCAGCAAACAAGTAATCGTCTCCCGGCCGCCCATCCAAAGCAGGCAGGTGAACCAAACTAAATTTAGCAATTTTCATCCATTCTTTTGAAAAAGAAAGGAATCCTTGAAAGGTATCAAAAATATGTGCCATTTCATGTTGAACAATGTTCTGAAACCTATTCCGGTCTTCATAAAATAAAGGATTATAAAATTCAATACGCGGCTTCTGGTCATCCACTTCGACATGATAAGACAAGTCAGAGTTTCGATAGACAGTTTGAAAACTGGGAAAAGTAGCAGCAGGAATATCATCCACAGGCATTCCTTCAGGAGCCGCTCGCAACTTGCTAAAGTGATAAATCCCAGTAACCCCGGGTATACGCAAGAAAGTATCGGGCAGCCGGGAAAATGCAAGTGCGAGTTCTTTGATTTCTTCAGGTTTCCAGCTCAATTCCATATCCAGCAGTTCATAACCAAATCGTGATTTGAAATCACTTTTTAACTGGTTGACCTGTTGTCGATAATCACCGGGATACTCATAAAAAGGCCGATCAGCATCCTGCCCCCAGGAAGCATTCACGCATAAAAGATTGGCAAGCAAAATCCAGCAAACAAACGTCGATTTATACATTTACTTATTAAACTCCAATATGACCAATAACTTTAGGTTAACAGATTAACTTTTATTTAGCTATAGACATGATAGGTTAATAAAATCAATATTTTAGCTAAAATTTTATACTGAAGAATAATTTGAACAATTTTTGCATCTTTCTAGACGTTCAGACATCTTAAAAATGTCTTATATCAATCTAAATTTACGGAGGTCTCTCTATGGCAACACTGCCAGGTAAGGATGCTAAGTTAATCAGGTTAAACCCGGAATGGTCGGTAGAAAATGCCGCCTCCACACCATTGGAACAGGAATTGTCTATTGATGATTTTAATGGCAAGCGGCTTATCATCACTCTTCCTGGAGCTGGTGGTTTCTGCAACAAGGAATTTGATCTTGTTAAAGATAATCAGGATAAATTCAAAGCCGCAGGTGCGGATGAAGTCATTGTTGTGGTAGGAACAGATATTTTAAGTAATGCAGGCCGAGGCCTGCCCAACCTGTTTCAGGATGTTAACCAGGAGTTTGGCAATGCCAACAAATTAACTCTGGAAGGGGTTAAAAGCCGCTATCTGCATCGGTCAGTAATTGCAGTGGATGCAAACGGCGAACAGGTCGCCAGGGAAGATGCGGAGCTACTAGGTTGTAGGACGATTGATGCCCTGGTAGAAGTTGCTAAAAAAGCGTTTTCTTAAACTCAGGATCTTGTCTCATAAAAAAAACCTCCTGGTAATACCAGGAGGTTTTTTGTTTTCATCAATAGTTATATTTCAGTCATTATTATCATCAAGAGTTTTTAATATAAACTCCAAATCACTTTTCATCTCCTGTTTCCATTCCAGAAAAGATTCACGATCATAAGCAAAATCCATCTGTGTACCTTTTCGTTTAAAGCTCTTGAGTTTATTTTTAGCTCCAGCGATAGTAAACTTTTCTTTATAGAGAAGGCGCTTGATTTCCAGAACCAACTCAACATCTTTTTTTTGATACAATCTTTGTCCTGACTTGTTTTTAGTCGGTTTCAAAGAATCTATTTCATCCTCCCAATAGCGCAAAACATGTTGTTCTACACCAGCAAGGTCAGCGACTTCGCCAATTTTAAAGAATAATTTATCAGGAATCAGAGCTGTCATCACAAGTAGATTGGTTGGTAGAGTCCAGTAATTGTCTACTGGGTTTAAAGGTTAAGACGGTCCTGGGTCTTATACGGATTGTCTCACCGGTTTTTGGGTTTCGGGCATTTCGGGCATTTTTCTTCCGCAAAATAAAGCTGGCAAACCTTGAAATGCGCACATTATTGCCATGAGATAGTTCAGATTTAATTTCATCAAATAAAATCTCCACGGCCTGAGCGGCTTCCTGACGTGTGAACCCGACTTTTTCATAAACCTGGTCCACAATATCAGCCTTCACCAGCGTTCCATTTGAATCGGCTTTATTCAATATTGTTCCTCAGAAAAAAGCTTGCTATTAATAATTCGTCAGTGAGCAGACTTTTCTTCATAAGCCTGATTGGCTTCATCGATAATCTTTTGCATCAAATGCTCTGGAACGTCTTCATAGTGATCGTATTCCATAACAAACATAAAAAAAAAATTTAAAATTTCAGCCATCGGCACATGGGCGCGGATGGTTTGAGTGTCCTCCCCCGGATCGATCCCCTGAATTTTGCCACGCTTGGAGTTGATATCGCCCATAATATCCCCGACATTATCACTGGGAACAATGATTTCCATATTCATGATCGGCTCAATAAGAATCGGTTTACAATCCATTACACCTTTTTTGAACCCTAGAGAACCAGCAATCTTAAAAGCCATTTCCGAAGAGTCTACATTATGGTAAGACCCGTCATATAAACTGACCTTCACATCAACCATAGGATAATGAGCAATGACACCACCCTCCATAGCTTCCTGTATTCCCTTGTCAACAGCGGGAATATATGTTTTCGGTATAGCACCTCCAACAATTTTATCTTCGAAAATATAACCTTCTCCTCTTTTCAAGGGAGAAATTTCTATCCAGGTGTCACCAAACTGACCTTTCCCGCCAGTTTGCTTTTTATATTTTCCCTGCACCTTTGTAGTTCCCTTAATCGCTTCTCGATAGGGAACTTTGGGTGCCTTAACATTCACTTCTACACCAAAACGTCGTTTCAATCGCTCAAGTGTTACATCAAAGTGAACCTGCCCCAAACCAGAGAGCAATAACTGCCCGGTTTGTGCATTTCTCTCCATCTTCAAAGTCATATCTTCTTCCAACAACCTGTTCAGGGAACCACTGATTTTTTCCTCATCAGCTCTTGTTTTAGGTTCGAGAGCACGTGAAAAAACAGGCATTGGAAAGGATATAGGAGGAAATACTACCTTCTCATCTGAATCAGAAAGCGTATCACCCGTAATGGTTGACTTTAGCTTAGCCACAGTGCCCATATCACCTTCCGGAATTTCCGAAACTTGCACCTGTTTTTTGCCCTGAAGCATATATAACTGTCCCACACGTTCATTCACGTCCCGGGTAGAGTTATATACCGTGGAATCACCTTTAAGAGACCCGGAAAACATTCTGAACAAAGTCAGTTTGCCAGCATAAGGATCGGCAATAGTTTTAAAAACCAGACCGGAAGATGGTTTACCTTCATTTGCAGCACATGGAACCTCGGCATCATCCTTCAACCGCTTTGCCATCGCAGGAGATCTGATATCAGGGGATGGTAAATATTTCACTGCAGCCTTGAGCAATAAATCTACACCCATATTATTCAGAGCAGACCCACCTAATACAGGAATTAACTGACCAGCTTGAATACCCTCCTTTAATCCTTTCGAGAATTCTTCTTCGGTCAATTCCCCCTGCTCCAGATACACTTCAATTAAATCATCATCGACTTCCGCTACCGCTTCCATCAAGTCACCATGGCTAATTTCCATTTCATCCTTAATATCAGCTGGTGTTTCCCCTGCTTTTCCTTCACCCTTACTGCCTTTATCATAGGAAACATAATGGTTATCGATAAGATCAACTATCCCGGAAAACGCGTCTCCAGTAGAATTCGGGAGTTGCATATAAACCGGGTTTTTTTTGAATTTATTCTTAATGGCTTCCAGGATTGGGGCTATATTGGCCCTGTCATGATCAAGCTTATTAATGAAAATGATTCTTGGCAGGTTTAACTCATCGGCCCAGTTCCAAATTTTTTCTGTATAAAACTGAACCCCTTCATCAGCACTGATCACAAAAATCAAACCATCGACCACTTTCAGGCAGGCAGGTATATCAGAAATGAAGTTACTGTTTCCCGGCATATCAACCAGGTTTATCTTTGTCGCATTCACTTCACAAAACGCGACAGAGGCATCAATAGAATGTCCACGCTTCACTTCATCCGGATCATAATCCATAACCGATGAGACATCACCCACTTGTCCCAACCGATCAGAGACTCCGGAAAAGTACAAAATCGCCTCGGCTAAAGACGTCTTTCCAGATCCACCATGGCCAACCAATCCAATATTTCTGATATCCTGAAGTTTATATTGTTTCATACTTACCTCGTCTGGTAAATGGATCACCCGCAATCAGGAACGTTCACCCCACTCTCTCAAATCATGAAACAAAAGCCTATGTCAATGAACTGCAATATTGGTCTTATAAACTATAAACATTCCAAATTTCACAGCAAAAGTCAAAACTTTATAGGCCGTTAATTTAATAAATACAAAGAATATTTCAAGCCATCACTAAAAAACAAGGGTTAACTCTAAGTGAAAAACCGGATGATATTTTTCCTACCCAGTTCATTTAAAAGCGATTAGCTCCATAACCAGGAAAAACTTGAACCTATATCAGAGAAAGTTATTTCCATTGTATGCAGAACAAAAAATCATAAAAATAATGGGGAGAAGTTATTAACGGGAAGTCAGGACAATACGAAAAAAGTCAAGGTTTATTAAATGTCTATTCCTTTTCTTTTTCCAGATAATACGAGACGAACAGGGGTTCCGGTAAATCCGAATTGTTTTCTAAGACTGTTTATCAAGTAACGTTTATAGGAGAAGTGTATTCCTTCAGGGAAATTCATAAAACATTTAAAAGTGGGTGGTCTCTTTTTAACTTGAGTGGCATAAAACATCTTCATAAACTTACCCCTGTAATTCGACATGGGATTTTTCTGAATGGCGCGTTCAAAACAATCATTGAGTGTTGAAGTAGGAATACTTCGGGAATATTCTTCGAATACCTGTTCAACCTGAGGCAGGACCTTTTCAATTCGCAGGCCTGTCATTGCAGACACTGTGAGCACTGGAGCAAACTCTAGAAACTTCAGTTTTCGGTTCACCCTTTCTTTGAACTCCTCAAACAGAACTTCTTTTTCACGGGATAAGTCCCATTTATTTCCCAGAACCAGACAGCCTTTTCCACGTTCCAGAGCATAACCTGCGATTGTTGCATCCTGATCGCTTATGGGTTCCATGGCATCAAGCATCATTACAGCAACATCGCAGCGGTCCATAGCTTTAAGGGCCATGACCATGCTGAACTTGTCCAGAACCTGGCTGGTTTTCCCCTTACGTCTTATTCCTGCCGTGTCGATTAAAATAAAATGCCGACCGTTCCACTCAAGCGATGTATCAACAGCATCACGGGTTGTTCCCGGTATATCACTCACAATACACCGTTCAGAATTAAGTAATTTATTAATCAATGATGATTTTCCAACATTAGGCCTGCCAATCACAGCTATACGTATAGTGTTCTCATCAAAATCAGGTTCCTCTTCCATATCAGGAAGGGATGCGGAAACGGCTTCCGTCAATTCAATAATGCCAGGTCCATGCTCCGCTGACACAGCAAAGGTATTCTCAAGTCCCAACTCAGAAAACTCAGGATGGATAAAATGTTGCGTAGGAGAATCAACTTTATTTACCGCCAGGCAAAAAGGTTTATCTGATTTACGAACCTGGGAAATCATTTCTCTATCCGGCCCGGTCAACCCTACCTGATTATCCACAACCACAATCACAAAGTCTGCCTCGTCTCTTGCCCATCTGGCCTGTTCCACCACCTGGAGTTCAATCTGGTTGTTGACGTCCACATCAACACCACCCGTATCCACAATTAATACAGGGCGGTTGCTAATTTCTGCGGCACCATACATTCGGTCACGAGTCACTCCCGGAGTATCATTAACAATCGCCGAACGGCTTTGAGTGAGTTTGTTGAATAATGTCGACTTGCCAACGTTGGCCCTGCCAACGATAGCTATAATTGGGGTTGTCATGCTTCCTCCTTAAATGGATGGTTCCTTATCTTGCAGGTATTTATGAATACCTTCCGCTATGGAGGAAGCCAGCCTGTAGAGGTAGTCAGGCTTGGAAAGCATGCGGGATTCTTTCCGGTTGGTCAAAAATCCGACTTCAACCAGAATACTGGGCATATCAGCGCCATGGAGGACATAAAAAGGGCCTTCTTTAACACCAAGGTTTTTCAATTCTCTGAACTTTTTCCGGGTCGATCTATACAGGTTATTTTGCACCACCCCTGCCAGTCGGGATGAGTCATTTATTTTAGTAGTTGTAATAAGGCTTGCCAAAATTTCCTGAACCTGGTCGTCTTTGACTGAGTGAACCAGTTCTCCATTTTCCCTGGCTGCAACAGCCAGGGCACGGTCGTTATTTGCCGTACCCAGGAAATAAGTTTCTATACCATGAGCTGATTTTCTTTCTGCGGCATTAGCATGAATTGAAACAAACAGGTCTGCATCACGATTATTGGCTATCGCACTTCTTTCTTTGAGAGGAATAAATGTATCATCCTTTCGTGTCATCACTACACGATACTTGAACCTGTTTACCAAAATGGTTTTTACATGCCGGGCAATGGTCAGGTTGACTTTTTTCTCATGTAATCCTCTCGCACTTTTAGCACCCTGATCTTTACCTCCATGCCCTGCATCCACAACAATTAAAGGCGAAGAGCTAGCAACACCACCAGAAGGGGCATAAAGATATCCCCCTTTTTTATCCTTCTTAAACTTTACTTTTTTGACCTTTGCCCTGGTTTTTTTTGCTACCACCACTTTTTTTGATGGAGCAGATTTAGTTATTTTTTTTTCTTGAGACGGCGGTACGGGTTTGGGGAGTATTTTTCGTTTTTTTGATGCTTCAGCCACAACCGCTGTTGCTGGTTGAGTTTTTTTCTTTTTTTCGGGGACTATGGATTTTTTTATAGCTGGTTTGGGTTCCGCTTTCTTTTGAGTCGTCCTGGAAAGAGATACAAGCTTCTTATATTCTAATCGAGCCTTTCCAGCCTGATCACTCTCTGGGTGCTTTTCAAAAATTGTTTTGAAGATTCCTTTCGCTGCCGACAGGTTTTGCCTGTTACGATATATCTCTGCCGACTCAAACAAGGCATCATCGGTAAGAGTGCCTTTCTGAAAGTCACTGGAAACTTTTTTATAGTAGCGAAGAGACTGATTCAGGTCCTTGACATTTTTGGACACAGAATTTAACCCCTGATACAAACTGGCAATGGTAAACGTAGCCTTGTAAGCCTGCTGGCTTTTAGGGTAGCGTTGTATCACTTTTGAAAACTGGTGAATGACTTTTTCCCAATGGTGGCGGTATTGTTGTCTATCAGGAGAGTTTTTGAGCTGGTAGTAAGATTTTTGCGCCAGATAATAAAGGTCTTTGGCTGAATAAGATTTACCGGCCCACGCAGAAGATGCCTGCAAACATAGAATAAAGATCCCTATAATCAGGGACGCTTTGTTAATTTTTATCTGAAATTGACAAACTGACATGGCAAGGCCTCGATTCAGCCCAAACACCTTAACTAATTAATTTTATTGAAGTTTTATCGATTCAGCTTAACATTTCTCCTCCAAAGGGTCAATAGAGCCCATCAATAAATTAAAGGAGGTTATCTTCCGTGCGACAGCCTCTCGGCTGAGTCTAACGGCAAGCCGCTATCACGTATCTTCCCTTGAGCTGAGTTGAGGTCGTATTTAAAACGGTGGATTTTCACAGTATTTTCTTCAGAATCATAAATCATAAACGCTGGATCGGGGTTTCTGTCCCGTGGCTGGCCCAAACTTCCATCGTTAAAAATATAACGACATTCCGGGTCGATTTTCCAGCTACCTGAGGAATGCTCCTTCACTTCTCCATCACCAGTCTCTTCGAGAATCAACGTTTTATGGGAATGCCCCACAAAACATATGGAAGCTGTAAAGCTTTCGAAGTTGCGTTTTGCACCTGCTTTTGAGGTTATATAATGCCAGGCTTTGGGCTGATACGGAGATGAATGCACCCAATATATCCCTCCTTCCTCAAGGTCTAGAGGAAGAGAACGAAGAAACTCTTTATGACTTTCTTTCAGTTGATTACGAGTCCATAGGCAGGATTCATAGGCTGAATAGTTGAAATAGGTGGTATCCGTCAATTCGACAGCAGCCCAATCATGAT
>WAHY01000005.1:45269-61317 GCA_009873635.1 Nitrospinota bacterium | reverse complement strand
ATCTAGAGGAAGAGAACGAAGAAACTCTTTATGACTTTCTTTCAGTTGATTACGAGTCCATAGGCAGGATTCATAGGCTGAATAGTTGAAATAGGTGGTATCCGTCAATTCGACAGCAGCCCAATCATGATTTCCTGCTATGCAAATATCGACGTTTTTTATCACCCACTCAACGCAGGCATTGGGATCAGCCCCATAACCTACAATATCCCCAAGACAAACCAGTTTGTCATAAGTAATAGTTGCTATTTCTTTTTCAAACTGCTCCAGGGCTTCGAGGTTACTGTGTAAATCGGAGAAAATTATGTAACGCATTAAAAGGGTTATTTAAGCGTAGGGGATGACGTGGGTTTAAGGGTTTCCTTAAAAACCTTATCGAGAATACCGTTGATGAAATCCGGGGAATCTTCAGTACCAAATTTTTTGGCAATCTCAACGGCCTCGTTAATAACTACTTTGGGAGGGGTGGAACTTTCGAAAACCAGTTCGCAAATACCCAGACGCAAGATACTTCTATCAATCATGGACATACGTTCCAGTGCCCAATGATCACTAAATTTATTAAGAAGAATATCGATGTCTTCAGCACGGCCAAAAACCTTTTTGACCAGTACTTTCATAAACTCGATGATTTCAGTTTGAGTACCTGATCTTTCGCAAAACTGCTCTACCTGAGTATCAAGGTCGTCCTCACTGAATTCGCTTTGGTACAGGAATTTCAAAGCCAACTCTCTCGCAATGCGTCGCTTTCCCATAAAAACCTCAAGTTTTCCTGTATAAATTTGCCATTTCAACAGCCGCCAGCGCTGCTTCTCTGCCCTTATTTGAAGAATCTGGCTTCGATCTTTCCACCGCCTGTTCAAGGTTGTTCGTGGTCAACACACCAAACAAAACAGGAATATTAAACTCAAGACCAACCTGGTTAATCCCTCGACTGGTTTCAGCTGAAATATATTCAAAGTGAGGCGTGCCACCTTTAATTACGGCTCCCAGACAAATGATGGCGTCAAAGTTTCTGGTTGAACATAGCTTTTTAGCCGCTTGAGGAATTTCAAAAGCTCCAGGAACACGAATAACCTCAATATCCTCTTCGCCAGCCTTCTGCTCCTTAAGAGCTGAAAGCGCCCCATTGAGCAGGTTGCTTGTAATCAAGTCATTAAAGCGACTCACTATAATTCCAAAACGCAGCCCTTCGGCGTTTCCATCACCTTCAATATAATTAACCATGCAAAGGGTTCATTTAATATTTTGAAACATATGGCCCAACTTTTTCTGTTTGGTCCGTAGATATTTTATATTGTCTTTTTTGGACTGCACTTCGATGGAAACCCTTTCTGTCATTTGCAGGCCATATCCTTCCAGACCAACAATTTTTCTGGGGTTGTTCGTCATAATCCTGATTTTTCCGAGACCCAGCTTTCGAAGGATCTGAGCACCGATGCCATAGTCTCTCAAATCAGGTTTAAACCCGAGTTCCTCATTAGCCTGAACGGTGTCTTTTCCTTCATCCTGCAAGGCGTAGGCTTTCATTTTGTTGACGATACCTATCCCTCGACCTTCCTGGTATAAGTAAAGCAGTACCCCCTTACCTTCATTCTCTATCATTTCCATTGATTTTTTTAATTGTTCACCACAATCACATCGATAGGAACCAAAAACATCCCCAGTTAAACATTGGGAATGAACCCGGACCAGTGTCGGCTCCTCGGCATCGATTTCACCTTTAACCAGTGCTATATGTGTCTGGTCATTCAATACGTTCTTAAAGACGACTGAACGAAATTCACCAGAATGTGTGGGCAAATTAGTTGATGTGACCTCTTCAACCAGCGCCTCTTGTTTCAGCCTGTATTCAGCAAGGTCTTTAGTGGTGATCATTTTAAGACCATGTTGATTTATAAATTCTTTCAGATGACTGACTCTTGCCATAGTTCCATCATCATTCATGATTTCACAGATCACTCCATAAGGTTGCAAACCGGCAATGCGTGCAATATCCACAGATGCTTCTGTCTGCCCCATGCGAACCAGGACACCGCCATTTTTGGCGCGCAATGGGAAAATATGCCCAGGTTTAACCAGGTCGCCCTTGTGAGATTCCGAATCAATCGCTACTTTAATAGTATGTGCTCTATCGGCAGCTGATATTCCAGTTGTCACACCATGTCTTGCGTCAATGGAAACTGTGAAGGGAGTTTCAAAAGCAGACTGGTTATCATCAACCATCATGTTCAAGCCCAGTTCACGTGTTCGATTTTCTGTAAGAGTGAGGCAAATCAAACCACGACCAAATTTAGCCATGAAATTGATAATATCAGGGGTTACTTTCTCGGCGGCGACCATCAGGTCCCCCTCATTTTCCCGATCCTCGTCATCTACGATGACAATCATTTTCCCCTGCTGAATATCCTCAACAGCTTCTTCAATTGTGCTGAATATATTTTCCATAATTTCCTTTACCCTGAGAAGCCTTGTTGACGGAGAAAATCAAGGGAAGGCCTTTTGTCATCACCCTTCAACAAAGTTTCACAAGCTTTAAAAACGTATTTGCCTATCATATCACATTCGATATTTATTAAATCGCCGATTTTCCTACACCTCAGGTTTGTATGACTTAAAGTATATGGAATGATGGAAACCTTAAACCTGCAATCTTTGCAATCAAAAACAGTCAGGCTAATACCATCCAGGGCAATGGAACCTTTTTCCATGATATAGGGACTCAATTCTTCTGGATGGGAAAACTGGAACAAAACCTCTCCCGGCTTCTCCTCAATGCTCACTATTTTACCCACTCGATCAATATGTCCGCTGACAAAGTGACCGCTAATTTTAGTTGAAGGTGTGAGTGATCGCTCCAGGTTAACCTTGTCGCCTTTTTCCAGGCTTTTAAAGTTCGTGCGGTCAAGCGTTTCAGTACTCAGGTCCAATTTGAAGGATGTTTGGGTTGAGCCTACAACCGTCAGGCAAACCCCGTTCACCGCAATGCTCTCACCATCCACGAACCCGGAAAACTCCTCTTCAGTATTAACAACAAGCACAGCACCTTCGTTTTGCTGCACAAACTCTCCAATAGTTCCCACCGATTCCACTATTCCGCTGAACATGGGGTAGCCTCCACCATTAAGTCTTCACCAATATGAGTCACTGTAATATCTTTTAACCTCATCGCTTTTTTTACCTCCATCACCCCAGTCCCACCAAGAAAACCGCTAGCCTTAGAGCCACCTATTAGTAAAGGACTAATAAAAGTTATTATCCTGTCTACCGCGCCAGCTTCAACCATACTGGCATTCAATTCTCCGCCGCCTTCAATCAGTATAGAGTTGATATCCCAATTTACCAGTTCTTTCAGGAGATGTTTTATATTAAATCCATTTTTTGAGACTTTAACTTTTATTATTCCAACCTTTTTATCAGTTAATGATTTCAGACGGCGAGAGGAAATATCAGGTCCCGTCGCATATATAACTTTTTGCGAGCGGCTATTATTAAAAACCCTGGCTGCCAAGGGAATCCTGTTTTTTCTATCCAAGATAACCCTTACAGGATGTTTAACCTTTCCTTCCAGCCGACATGTGAGCCGGGGGTCATCCTTTAATACAGTTTCTGTTCCCACCATAATTGCATCAACCTGATTCCTGATCTTGTGAACATGTTTGCGTGACAGTTCCCCCGATATCCAACGAGAATCTCCTGAACGAGTTGCGATTTTACCATCCAGAGACATGGCTGTTTTCATGATCACAAATGGCATACCTGTTTTCATGACTTTCACAAACGACTCGTTCAATTTCATGCACTCTTCTTTTAATACATCCTGGAAAACATTAACTCCCTGTGCCTTTAGAAACCGTATTCCTTTTCCACCAACCAGCTTATTAGGATCTTTCATGCCAACAAAAATTCTTTTAATACCTGCTTGGATGATCGCGTCAGTGCATGGAGGGGTTCGGCCAAAATGGCAACACGGTTCCAAGTTAACGTAAAGGTCGGCCGAGCGAGCTTTATCCCCTGCTTTCCTTAAAGCTGTTATTTCAGCGTGAGGTTGGCCGGCACGGGTATGATACCCTTCTCCCAAAATCTTTCCGCTCCTTACAACAACAGCACCCACCATCGGGTTCGGACTGGTTCTGCCACGGGCCTTTTCGGCAAGCAAAATTGCCCTGCGCATATATTGAATGTGTTTATCTTTAATCAATAGACAACAAGGTTATTTGAATGGACGGTTCTTGTATTACCGACGTAAAATATCCACCATGTGCTTGCGGATGCTGCCACGCTGATACACGATTTCAATCCTGCGGTTGGTGGCCCTTCCCTGTCGGCTGTCATTAGGAACCTTAGGCCGGTATTGAGCAAACGCTTCAATGGATAATTGAGTCGGGTTAAAACCTGCTTTAACCAGTTTTCTGGCGACTTCTGCGGCACGAGCAGCGGATAACTCCCAGATGAAGGGATAGCGCTCTGTTCTTATAGGTACGTATCGGTATGTCCTTAAATTTTTACATAGTTGGAGCTTCTTTTTTATCCCCGAGACTATCAACATATTCTGTAAGCGCACCCATGACAGCTTCATCAAAAATAACACCTAATTTTTCTTCCATCTTGGATAAAATATCTGGCCCGGATTTTCCGGGATCAGCCATACTGATATGATCAAAATAACTGGCGGCACAAACAATACGAGAACCAATTGGAATTCGATCACCATACATGCCATCCGGTTTCCCAGAACCGTCTACATTTTCATGGAGATGCCGGATGATTTCAGCGATCAGCTCAAAACCCGGAAATTCTTTCAAAAGCATCTCTCCAACTAATGGGTGATTTGTCGTGACAGCGCTGGCTTCAGAATCGCTTCTCAGCCCTTCGTTCAGGGCTTCTTTCATTTTCTCCTTCGTTGGTGAAGCAACAATACCCAGTTCGTGCAAACGAGCGGCTGATTTGACATTTCTAATTTGATAATCCGTCAGTCCCAGTTTGCCGGAAATATAAACTGCTGCGTTCGCGACTCTTTCAGAATGCCCCCGATGCTCAGTCTGGTGCAGTTCAATAATAGTCGCTAAAAGACCTTCTGTAGAATCGAACCTGTTAGCAAGCTCTTCAACCATGGAAGAAATTTGCTGGTTCTTGTTTTCTAATTGCTCATTGAGCTCGGTCATCTCCTTAAGGCTAACACCCAGACGCCTTTTATCATTCCGGAGTTCTTCGTTAAGAGAAGCAAACTTATGATGGAATTGTTTCAGCTGGCCTAAAGACACCTCTAACTGTTTATTCTTCTCGAAAACCGTATCATTGAGGTGAGCGACACGCATGACAAAATTCACCACAAATAGCAGCTCACCTTTTTTAAGAGGTTTGGATAAATAGGCATCGGCTCCTGTTTCGCTGGCTTTGATAGCATTGTCCTGCTCAGCATCGTAAGCAGACATCAGGATCACTGCTGAGCGGAGTTTAAGCTCCCGAACACGCTGGCAGACTTCAAACCCGTCCATCCCTGGCATATGGATATCGCAAAGAATTATATCTGGCTGGATTTCACGCATCATCTGAAGCCCTTCTTCACCTGTTCCAACCTGAAATACTTCAAGAACATCAGGGCCAAAAGATTTTGTCAGAGTCTGCTTAACGATCATTTGCAGCGTACGATCGTCATCAATACTTAAAAATCGTTTTGCTTGTTTGCTAATAACCAAGTTTCAAAACTCCAGTGATTCGAGATTGATAGGGAAAACCATTTTAAAAAGGTTAAAACGTCCTTTACAAAAACCCCATCTATCACCCAGGCCAGTTTGGGCGAATAATTTAAACTTTAAACAGATAGACCCATAAAAAATCGATTAAATATAGAATCTTTTATGCTTGAGAGCAGACTAAAACCTTGCTCATTTAAGCAGGTGGTAAAGTTTTTTTAGCGATAACCTAATAAGTAGAATTTAACTGTTGATTATCAAGTAAAACTTGACCAAATTCAAGTTGTTACTCTTTGAGTACTGTTTATATCTTATCGTCTAAAGAAAGAAATCTTTGCCATTTTTGTAGTTTTTTTAATCCCGTGGAACATCACAGGTCATATTCATCCTCGTCCTCAATTTCCGTAAACCTTGGGGCTTCGACACAGCGTAATCCCACCGCCAAATGCCTTTCTGAAGGATCAAAGGAATTTCTGAAAACACACTTGGCGTGTACCAGATAATTCATCCATGAACCTCCCCTAACAATCCTTTGAGTTGTATGTTTCGAAGCATTTTGTTGCATGCACCATTCCCATACATTTCCAGACATATCGTAACACCCATATGGAGACATACCCTGCTCCAACTCCATAACCGGATTAGTCTTGCAGGCCATAAAATCACAGGTGTTGGCGAACCCTTTTTCATAGCCCATAGCTTCGCCCCAGGGATAAACCCGACCGTCTGTTCCACGAGCCGCCTTTTCCCACTCCTTTTCTGTAGGAAGTCGCATTCCTATCCAAAGAGCAAAAATAACGGCCTCATAATAATTAATACCAATAACAGGCTGATCACTATCATATGAATACTTTGGAAACCGGTTGTGGTGTTGCGGGTCAAACTGTTGATATAAAGCATTGGTAACCGGAAATTTCATTATCGAATATTCTTTCAGGCAAACCTTATCTTCTTCATCATCTTCTTCCTGGTAGATAAACCTTCCTTCAGGAATAGTAACCTTTTCGGAAAATTTGTTGAGAATCGTTTTATCCACCTGTTCCCGGTCAGAAACTTCTTTAAAAAACATTTTAAATTCTTCGAGGTTTCTTACAGGTTCCAGGTCAAAGGTGTCCAGTAGCTGATGAAAGTTGATTCCATGTCTTGATAAAATCAATTCAAACACGCTGAACAAAATTCTACTGTCCCGGTGTTCACGATTCATTAAACGTTGCAAAAAGTTTTGAAGGTATTCTGTTTCGTTGTTTTTAATAACCTCTTCTACCCGAACCTGCCTGCACTGGGAAAATTGAGGAAAGGTTTCTTTACATTGATACTTCAATAACTGTCTTATTAAAAGATCCTGCCCTTTTGGCAATTCGCCTGCTTCAGCCAGGGAATTACCTGCCAGCATTACAGCTCCTTCCTCAATTAAAATATCGAAAATTTCTTCTCCAGAAACCCCGCCAGACAAAATTTTAATAACCTCATGCCATTTTTCATCACCACAATGTTTTCTAACTATTTCCTTCCAGTTATCGCTTTTCTGTATATATTGACTGGCAAAATACTCCTGAAATGATGGATGGCGAAATTTCCAACGACGCATTGTCTGTTGCAAAATATTTTTCCACCAATGAGCAACGCTTCCTTCCTGAAAAAGAGTTTCCTTACCTTCCAGAATTGATTTATCAAATCCTGGCTCTACATCAAGGAAACGTTGCTGAAGACCCTCGTCCATCAATTGATATGAAAGTTCGGCAAGCTGATCCAGACTGTTTTCCACCCATTTCTCATCAGCCGAAGGATTGGATAGTTTCAGCTTTAAACGAAACCATGCTGAATATATATCCATCCTGTTGTTCAAATTCTCCAGGAGTTCGTTTTCAGAAAGTTCACGAATGATCCGCAATAAAATCGGTACATTTAAAAGTTCCGGAGTGAAAAGAGCGAGATCCTTGATCTTTTTATTTTTTGAAGCCTCTCCAAGAAAAGCATCGCTCTCCCTGGGGTCAATTTTCTGGAAAGCCATTTGAAAGGCAGCACCTTCACCTCGTTTGACAACTGCGTCGGTGGACAAAGAACCAAAATTGAAACCGCAACTCGCAAGCAAAACAAAGTTACTGCGGAAGGCATTATCTGCAAGAAAAGACTCAGTAAAAAATTGAAAACGGTCCTGGGGGTGGAGTTGATCAAAGCCATCCAATAAAAACTGACACTTGCTGTAGTTAAAAATGGTATTAACCGTATTTTCAAGTTGCCCTTTATCCAGAACCAAGTCAGGGTTTTCTTCCTGCTCAAGCATAACTACATCAATGATTTCATTATTGACTGCTTCACGGAATAAATCGAATCGGCTTCCTTCCGCCAGGTTTCCAAAATGAAAATAGACTGGCAGGCAATAAACCTCATGCGCCGGTTTCTGCAAAAGCGTTTCCAGATAGCGTTTCAGGAAAATGGTTTTACCCATTCCCGGACCAGCATCCAGCATGATCTTCAACCGGTTGACCTCCAGCAAATTTTCATTAATGATTCTTGGAGCCGGGAAGACCTGTTCAAGAAGGCTTTGGCGATGGGTGATCGGATTGACATCAAGCAAAGTCCACGGAATAAGTGTTTTATTTCTTTTACCCTTGGTCAACACTTCATCCAACCAGTTGGAAACTTTTTTCAATTGGTGTTTCCTGTAAGTCTCAACGACCCAGTCAATGGAATCTTCTAATCGCTCGGGTGCCAGTGGAACTTCTTCACCGCCAAAACCGGGAACCAGCCCGTCCGTATCACTCATAAAAAACACCAGACCGTTTAAGATAGATATATAAGTTCATTTTTCAAACCTTGATTTGTATTTAATGTGGCAGGGTTAAGCTAGCCCATGAATGATAAAACTGTTATTATCTTTATGTCATGTATTAATACTATCATATTGCCTGCCAAAGCCCTCCGATGATCCCATTAAAAGACGATAATCCCACAAAGAACTTCCCCCTGTTCACACTAATTTTTCTGTTGATGAACATCTCGGTCTTTATTTATGGGCTTAATTTACCTGTCCACCCAAGTGTGCTGTATGAAAGCTACGCACTCATTCCTTACGAACTCGTACATCACCCGGTAAGTTCTTACCCGACTCTTTACACTTCCATGTTTCTACATGCTGGAATTGGTCATTTGGGCGGCAACATGCTTTATCTCTGGATTTTCGGCAACAACATTGAGGATATATTAGGAAAGTTTCGCTTTATCCTATTCTACTTTGTATGCGGAACCATTGCGGCATTAGGACATATTGCCACTGACATTAACTCGCAAATCCCGATGGTAGGAGCAAGTGGAGCAATATCCGGGATATTGGGTGCCTATTTAATTCTATTTCCTTTTGCTCGAATCAAAACCTTTATATTTCTTGGTATTTTCTGGACCATCGCACGAATTCCAGCCATTGTTTTACTTCTTATATGGATTGGCCTGCAAATTTGGAACAGCGTGGCAACAGGAACCGGGGGGACAGCGTGGTTTGCACACATTGGTGGTTTCATCGCTGGGGTGCTTCTCATTCTGCCCTTTAAGAACATTCGTTAGACGTTAACGGGAAAACATAGAAATCAGCAGCACAACCACCAATGCCAGGAAAAAAACCCATATACCCAGAAACCACTTTGAGCTCAGGGTTGGGTATTCAGGTTGAAGCGACTTCCCACAATGAGGGCAGGTTGAAGCCAAATCTTCAATTTCTTTATTACAGAAAGGACATGTCTCCATCTTTACCCTAGATCTCCATTTTTTCCTGGAGCCTTAATCGTACCAGGTTTAAAGCAGCCTGCGCGGATCGTTCTTTGTTTCTGATTCTGTCTTGTGTGAAGACAAACTTTTTACAATATGTACCTGACCGATCATGGACAGCGATATAAGTCAGGCCTACTGGTTTAAGATCACTTCCACCTGAAGGTCCGGAAATGCCGGTTACAGAAACTCCCAAATCAGCACCTGTTACATCACATATTCCTTTAGCCATGGCTTTTGCCACAGGTTCACTCACAGCGCCAAATTCTTCAATCAACTTTGGGTCCACATGCAGACGATCCACTTTAGCCTGGTTGCTATAAACAACAGCACCTTCTATAAAATAATCGGAACTGCCTGCCACCTGCGTCAACCTGTGGCCAATCAAGCCACCCGTGCAGGATTCTGCCGTAGCCAGAGTCAAGGAATTCTCCCTTAACAAGTTACCAACCACCTCTTCAATCTCATCTTCATTTCTTCCATATATATATCGGGATAATTTTTGAGCCAGATAGTTTTCTACTTCATCCAGGCGAGACTCGCCATCGTCTTCAGATTCTGACAGCACAGAAATACGAATTCGCACACCCAAGTGAGAAGGCAAAGAGGCTATTGATGCTTTTTTCTGTAAGTTATCTATTGGCCCCACTTTTTCCCATAAGCCCGCTTCAGAAAGTCCAGTGGTCTTAATCAAGCGATGCAGAAAAACTTTGTTATTTTTTCCCGCCATTTCCGGGGCAACATATTTTTCAAATAAATATTGCATCTCTACTGGCACACCAGGTAGAGAAAACAAAATACTATTCCCCTTCTGCATTTTAAACCCGGGCGCAGTCCCTTTCTCATTGTAAAGAATCACTGCTTTGTCAGGCACCTCACACTGGCTCTTTACACTTGGAGGAACATCCCTGCCCCGGTTCTGAAACATTTTTTCCAGCATACTTTCCACACTCAAGTCTTTTTTCAAACCACATCCAAACACTTTGAGCAATACTGACTTGGTTATGTCATCATGTGTTGCACCGAGCCCTCCGGTCAGGATAACCCAGTCAGAACGCTCCAGGGCCAGATTTATACAATCTTCTATAGTAGAAGCCGAATCACCTACAGTGGTTATACGGGAAACCTCTATTCCCAGCTCATGGATCTTTTCCCCTAAATATTGGGAGTTACGGTCAAGAATCAGACCACTGACCACTTCATCTCCAATCACTACCAATTCTGCACAAGAAACTTTAGCGTCACCAAAAATCATGAGGAACCTGCTTTAATAAAAGTGTGGTGTTACCCTTGGTTCATGGTATACACAAATTTAAAAGAATCAAAGTAAATACACATAAATTACACATCCGGTTCATTTATCTATAGACTGTATGCTATTTTGTTAAAATCTTGTTATTACTATGGCAGTTAGCGAATCCAATCAGGAGCATTCTTCTCTCAGCTCCGATCAAATCACCCAGAAAACCTATAATTGTGATTTATGGCGAGGAGGGTTTGAGGGAGTACTTTCTTCCGGAGCTCAAACGTTCTGCCTGTTCATAGCTATACGCTATTTCAACGCTGAGGAAATCACCAAGGCCCTGATTGCTGCCGCCCCTTTTATGGGTATGTTTCTCTCCATGGTATTACTGCATTATGCCTCTGACACAAATTGGAAAAAATCAACCTGGGGAGCCCTTCCGTCTATTGTTACAGGCGTCTGCCTTCTTGCTTCAGCATGGGTGAATTCTGTACATCTGTTCGCCGCTTTAATTGTTTTGGCCTATATATGCAGAAGCGCTCTGCTTCCTTTCATCACTGATATTTATGGAGACAATTATCCTCCAGAACGTCGTGGAGAATACTTCTCCAAACCCTTGCTACTTTCTGTTGGAATGGCGGCATTATCAGGGTTCATTGGGTCTAACATCCTCGAAAAAGATATTGAATATTATTCAGTAATTTTTATTTTTCTAGGTTTTTGTGCCTTGTTCAAAGCTTTGGCCGTATACAACATGCCGTCAAAGCGGGTAGATCAGAGTCCGCACGAAAACCCATTCGGAAACATGAAATACATATGGCAAGACCGTTCGTTTGGTTATGTATTATTCACCTGGTTCATAATGGGTTTTGCCAACTTATGGACTCTTCCTTTGCGTGTGGATTACATCACCTCACCTGAATGGGGCATTGAAGGTTCGGCTATTTATGTAGCAATGATCATCACTGTCATTCCTGAATCTCTGAGAATGCTGTTCATTCCTTTTTGGGCAAAGCTGTTTGACAAAATGAATTTCGTAGTTCTCAGAATGATACTCAACCTTTGTTTTGCTGCCGGTGTCCTCCTGTTTTTTGTAACTTCTGACCCATGGGTCATAGGGGCGGGTTCAGCTTTGATTGGGATTGCCTTTTCGGGCGGAAGCATTGCCTGGAATCTGTGGGTCATTAAATACGCTCCTCCCGGAAAAACCGGTGCCTACATGTCAGTTCATGTAAGTTTAACAGGTATTCGAGGTACATTAGGCCCAATAATAGGCTACTGGGCGGTTGGATTGATGGGGGCTCAAAATATAGGCATAGTTTCTTGTGCAATGATGATGATCGCGACCCTTATGCTCATTCCAGAAATCAAGCACGGATATCGATAACATGATTTACGTCAATTCTTTGCCAGAAAGTATTACTTTGTTACAATATATTGGTAAGGTTTCATACTGTTTTCACCGTTTAAATATTAAAGATTCCCAAGAAAAAGCTCAACCGTAAACTCATTATGGCCGGAAAGAATTTCAGCCTGAAAGACATCCAGTTACTGGCCGATCACTTTTCACAAGTGGGCAATAAGGATACCCTGGCATTATTCCAAACCATCCTGTCTTTTTATTCCCCAGGTGAAAGACCAGCCGATAAAGAACCCATAGATCCGCAAAAATTATTGGAGACCCTAAAAGAATCAGGTGTCACACCGGACGATCCTGAGCAAGGGGTATCATGGCTGAATTCACTTCGAGAAAAACTGAATCGTGAGCTTTTTGATATCATATCGATACAGAAAAACCCGGCAGAGTTGATCGTGGGATCGAATTATACTTTCACACAGGTATTGGAAAATCCTCAACCCAAAACCGAAGCCACCCCGACAGCCAGAAAATTCAAAGAATCTGAAATAACTTTTAATCTGCCAGATGAACTGAAACTTGAATTTGAACAACAACTGGAACGATTAAAAGAAAGACAAGAGCAGACAAACGCACAGATGCAGGAGATTCTTGCTAAAGAAAAAGAACTAGAAGAAAACAAGGTCAAACTTGAAAAGGAAAACTCAGAATTCCGCACTCGCCTGCAAAAGCTACGGGAAGAAGAGCAAAAATATAATGAACAGTCAAAACAGCAGTCTGAAAAAGAAACCACGCGCCTTCATCAGGAACTAGAGGAAACCCGCCAGGAACTGACTAACCTGCGGAGCGATCGAAACAATCTTCTGGAAGAATATGAGTCGTCCCGTTCAAAGCTGGACACGGATTTTGACAGAAGGGATCAGATATTCAGAGCAAAATTTGATGAAATGACAGAGTTGATGGAAAAAATGTTCAAGGAAGAACAGGCAATCCAGGAACGTAAGGAGAAGGATTTCAAGTCAACAAAAACAAAACAATTACAACTCAAAAAAGAGTTCCAGCAACAGACAAAAAAGAATCAACAACTCCTTAAGCTTTCAAAGTCACTTGAAAAAGAAAAGAAATCCTTCAAAAGCAGGTTGAAAGAAGATTACGCGAAAAGGAAAGAAGAACTCGAAAATGAATTTCAGAGAAGATCTGAATATCACATCAGACGTCTTGAAGAATTTGATGAAGATGAAGAACGCCTTGGCCGTGAAAATGAAAGATTAAAAATCAGAGAACAGGGGCTAACCCTTGAAGCACAGCAAAAAGCCGATGAAGCCACAAAGAAACGTCTTACAGAAATTGAAAAGCTTGAGAAAGAAATCAGGCGAAAACAGAAAATCATCAACAAGCAGGAAAAAGAAAACGATGTTGAAAAAGCAAGTCTCCTGAAAGAGTTAAGTGGCATAGAAGGCGGAAAGTTCGCTGTAGACCAGCTCAAAACCGCGGCAAGCACCCAGGCAAACCTGTTAAAAAGAAAGAAAAAGTTGATAAAAGCTTTAGAAGAAGCCCGCCCAAACATAGAGCAGGAAATAGAGGAAAAGACCAAAGAACTCGAAGAAGCTTTCAATAAAGAAACACAAAAAGTTGCGGAACAAACCAAAACCCTTCTTGAAGAACAAAAGCGTTTGAGAAATAAAGAAAAAGTTTTGCTGGAAAGAGAGACAGACGAGCTTAAGCGCATGAATGACGAGTTTGAAGAATTTAAGAACTCCCTTGAGGTTGAACAAATAGAAAAGGACATGGCTCTAGATGAAAAGGAAGAAAAGCTTCTTCAGGAGGAACAAAAGATTCTGTCACTACAGCAACAACAAATGACTGAAGAAAAGCAAACCCGCGAACAAATAACTGAAAAAGAAGCGGAAGTTATGCAGGAACTGCAGGAAATTCAGCTTATCAAGTCCAATGTCATTCAACATCAGGAAGAAGTGAAAAATTTTCTCGCTGATTTCAATTCTACTTATTCCAATATTCTTACCTCACAGAGTTCTGAATATGAAAAGTTCAAAACCCGCATTAGCGCCATGGAAGAGGACGCTGTACGTTTGACCTCAAACCTGAAAGAAAAGGAAAAATATATTACTGAAGAGACCATTACAGCGGAAAAAGAACTACAGGAAAGGCTAAAACATAAAGAATCACTGGTTGACTCCATGGAAGTCGACTTGAGAAAGCGAGTCGAAGAGTACCAACAGTTTGTCAAAGAACTCTCTGAGGTTAAACAATCCATGACTGAAGAAGATCAAGCCAGAAAAGCAGAGCTGATGGATAACCTGGCCCATTACGAAAGCAAATTAACCAGTCTGGGTAAAGCATTTGAAGAACTTTCTGAAGCGTTTCACACAGAAAAAGAAAAAGGTCAGGTCGAAGTTGTATCTGATGAAGACGAAAAGAAACCTATGGAATATGACGATGCCCTGGCAAAGGCCGAGTGGCCTCAAGTCATTCGTCACTATTTGGGATTGGTCCCTTCCGATAAGCAGGATCCAAATATAATTGAGTATTTATATCAGTTTGGTGAAAAATGGAATGAATGGGTTCATGTTCCAGAAGGAAGTTTTTTGATGGGTCACCCCAACTCAAGGGATTCAGCACCGCATGAGCAAGTACAGATTGAAAAGCCTTTCTTAATCAACAAATATCCTGTTACCAACATAGAGTTTTTTCATTTTATCAACGAAACCAAATATAAAACGGAAGCGGAAACTATAATTGATGCCATTGTTTACCAAAGTGGCAGCCTGGCCATGCAAGCTGCCGGGGACAGCCGGTCCAGCTTTTCCAATCCCAGCCTTGGGCCAATTAAAGAAGCTTTCTGGCTTTGCCCCGATGGACAACCCGATTCCTTATACGGCAAACACAACCACCCTGTCACCCAAGTCACCTGGAATGATGCGCAGGCGTTCTGCAAATGGCAAAGGGAGTTAACAGGTCAAAACATCCGGTTGCCGACCGAAAAAGAATGGGAATATGTTGCAAGTGATTTTGGCGAATCTTCTCCGGATCAATTTTTCTGGGATGAAAGTCGAGTTGTAGAATTCTGCAATATTGAGGAAAGCGGTATTCTAGACACTCTGCCTGTTGATCATTTTCCCGAAAATGAATATTCAGGAGGAATAAGAGACCTGTTTGGCAATGTCTTCGAATGGGTTCAAGACACTCACGACAAAAAATTCACAAATGGTTCTTCGAACGGCTTGGAATATAAAGTAGCAAGAGGTGGGAGTTACATCACTCATTTCAAGCATATCGCTTCATGGAGGCGAATTTCCTTTCTCAAAAGTTATTGCACATCGTTCCTGGGGTTTCGAACTGTCTGTGACGACATCTAATTCACCGTGCCAGGGCCGACGCGCAAAACAGAAAAAAATTGACAACCAGCCATGCCGCAAATTTTAAAGATTAAGTCAAATATTGAGGTTGCTTCAGCTAATGCGCGAAAAGTTTTACTGCAAGGTGGAGTGATTGCCTTTCCTACGGACACTTTTTATGGTCTAGCCGTTGACCCCTTCAACCGGGAAGCCGTCGATCGAATTTATGAGATCAAAGGACGCGAAAAAAATAAGCCTTTACTCCTGCTAATTAGCTCAAATGAACAGTTGGGTAAACTGGTAAAAGAGATCACCCAAGCCCATTCGACTTTGATGCGACAGTTCTGGCCCGGGCCACTAACCATGCTTTTTGAATCCAGTTCTATTATCCCGGACAATTTATCTTCAGGCAGGATAGGAATCCGGCAACCAGGAAATCTAATGACACGGGAATTGATTTCAGCTTTAGGCCAGTCCATAACGGCTCCAAGCGCAAATCTTGCCGGTGAAGATCCACCTGTTACCGCAAAACAGGTGGATCAGTCTTTAGGAAGCAAACTTGATTTGATTCTTGATGGTGGAACATGTCCTGGTGGAAAACCTTCAACCCTTGTTGATCCAGTAGAAATGCCTG
>WAHY01000005.1:40796-45169 GCA_009873635.1 Nitrospinota bacterium | reverse complement strand
GAAGATCCACCTGTTACCGCAAAACAGGTGGATCAGTCTTTAGGAAGCAAACTTGATTTGATTCTTGATGGTGGAACATGTCCTGGTGGAAAACCTTCAACCCTTGTTGATCCAGTAGAAATGCCTGTTCAACTTATCCGGCCAGGTGCCATCCCTTTCAGTGAAATTGAAATAGCACTTTACGGCAATTCTAAATCCACTCACCCAGAGGCTCGAGGATGATATTTGGAACTGGTCTTGACATTATAGAAATAGATAGAATAAAAAAGTCTCTGGAAAGGTATTCCCAAAGATTTGAGAACAAAGTTTTCACCGATGGGGAAATCAATTATTGCCAATCCCAGGCGGATCCCGGAAAACATTTTGCAGCCCGGTTTGCTGTTAAAGAGGCTGTATCAAAAAGCCTGGGAACAGGTATCAGCAATGATGTAGGATTCAAAGATATTGAAGTGGTAAACAATGAATCTGGAAAACCTATTGTCAAAATGGCGGGACGAGGAAAATTATTATTTGAAAAACTAAACCTCAAGTCCATCCATATATCTATTTCTCATGATCGGCATTATGCTATTGCTCATGCCATTGCAGAACAATAAACCAAACCTTTGAAATCAACTCGGCACTTTCTGGAATACTTTGTTTTTAGTCTACTGGTTTTGATGGTGCGCTTTCTGCCCCAACAAACAGTGGTGCAGTTTGGTAAAGCGTTAGGCAGCCTGTCCTTTCTCTTTTCCAACAAGCGCAAAAAATCTGCAAGAATCAACCTGGATATTATTTTTTCTGATTCAAAGTCATCCAGCGAAAAAAACAGAATCATCAAGAAATCCTTTCAAAATCTCTGCATATCAGCTTTGCAATGTTTCTGGGTTACATCAGACACAGAAAACAGGGTGCGAGGGCTCATAGAAGGTGATCCAAAAGGGCTGGATCTATTACGCGAGTCTTTGAATAAAAACAACGGTATTTTTTTTCTAACCGCCCATTATGGAAACTGGGAAATAATGGGTTTGTTTCATGGCTATCTTGGCATCTGCCCATTAACATCTATCGCTCGAAAGCTGGACAACCCTTTACTGGATCGGGCAACAACAAAACTTCGTACCATCTCCGGAAACAGGATCATTTACCGCGATGAATCTCCTTTAAAAATTGTACGGGAAATAAAAAATAATAACAGCGTTGCAGTGATGATGGACCAGAACACAGCCAGAGGCGGTATTTTTGTAGATTTCTTTGGGAAGAAAGCAGCGACCCCCCGTTCACTGGCTTCATTGAGTTATAGAACTGGAACTCCCATACTCCCTTTATTTTGCTATCCAACTGATGAAGGGACCTATCGCATTGAGTATGGACCAGAGTTTCTACTTGAAAAGACCGGCAACAAAGAAAATGATATTTTTAAATGGACCCGCCAGTTTGAAGAATTCATAGAGAATGTTATCAGGAAAAACCCAACACCCTGGATGTGCGGACATCGACGATGGAAAACCCGCCCCCCAGGGGAAAAAGGGAACAATATTTACTGAGCCAGTTTCGGATCATGAAATGTCCTGCCTGCCAAAATGAATTGCAAGAGAACGTTATTGCGGGAATAAAAATACAGGCTTGCAGGGGAGAGTGTGGGGGATTGTGGTTTGACCGCTTTCAGTTCAAAAAACTTCAATCTTTGAAATCCGGTCTAGGACAATCACTCCTGATGATTGAAAGGGCTGAAGGAGTAAAAATTTACAGGGGAGCGGAACACGCCTGCCCTGTATGCAAAACGACTTTGCTATATCGGCATTTTTTCAGTGCCGAAGCAAATACAGAAATCAACCAATGTTCCAAATGCAGAGGGTTCTGGATAGACCTCGCTGGATTGGCCAGCCTGTATTCACTTCCAACGAATCAAAGAAATAAAGCCATTGAAAATTATTTTTCTACCATCATCAATGAGAAGATATCCGGAATGCGTTCACATCATGACGACATGGCACAACAGGCACAGGTTTTGGTAGAAATCTTTCGATTCCTATGCCCTGACAGTGAAAATTTATTGATATAAAAATGTTGCGAGGATTACATTTCTTCTGCAATCAAGGATTTCAACTTATTGCGCAGTCTGAATACTGCTTTGGAGTGAATTTGCGAGACTCGAGATTCGGTTATGCCCAACACCTCTCCAATCTCCTTCATGGTCAGTTCTTCATAGTAATAAAGAGAAATCATCAGGCGTTCTTTTTCAGGCAGGGTATCAATCGCTTTTGCGATAATTTCTTTTAGCTCAACAAGCCTTAGGTGGGTCTGCGGGTCCGCATCTCCCTTGCCCGCAAGACAATCGAGAAGACTTTGTTGTTCTCCCGACTCTTTGGCAATACCCAGGTCTTCCAGGCTGAGTATGGGCATGCTCTTGGTTTCATTTAAAGTGCTGAATAACTCATCCAGACTGACTCCCATCGCATCAGCTATTTCATCATCTTCGGGTGGACGCCCAAGCTCGTTCTGCAGTTTCTGTACAACCGCGTCCATGGAAGAAGCTTTCTGCCTCACCGATCTGGGAACCCAGTCCATTGATCTCAATTCATCAAGAATCGCGCCGCGAACCCTGAACTCCGCATAGGTTTTAAACTTTGCGCCACGAGATGAATCATATTTATCTATCGCATCGATCAAGCCTAAAACCCCAACACTTATCAAGTCATCCACCTCTATATGGGGTGGCAGGCGCATGGCGATCCGGTTGGCTACATATTTGATCATCGGAGCGTACTCTTTAATCACAGCCTCGCGGTTTTCAACCGAAATTTCGATCTGCTGTAATGCTTCCTGTTTTTGTGCCATTTAAAGACTTCTTTCGTTACGCTGTTTGATCCAACTGGTTTCCCTTATCAGAGTCACTGCTATCGAAATCCTGTATTGAAGCATCTTCATCTTCTAACAAAAATATATACGCATAACCCCAAACCAGTCCTCCAAAAATCAGTGCTCCCAGTCCTCCACGAATCGCACCTGTCAGCACCCGGCTTCCCATCAAAACACTGCCAACGCTAAGTATACCGAAAGCAATCAATGCAAACGCCAGCGCCATCTTTTGAATCGTTAAAGAGTTCATTGTACTTCAAATGCGCTCCGCCAGAAATAAGGTTGATCTCCTTCACGAGAAAGGGGACTGGGTTTCTCTTTCGAAATTTTTTCCGCCAATTCATTAAGGCAGCCGCTGAATTTCGAAAAAGGGTATAACTCTAAAAAAGCTTTTTGTTGCCGAACCGCTTTGGGTACATTCGGATCATGCAGGATATGCCCCAGGTATTCGACAGAAATTTCATTAAGAAAACGGTCCGTGACCGCTGTCAAGTTACGATAAACGCCCTGCGCTTCACGTTCTGAGCTGACAGAATTAACCACCACCCTGAAATGCTTCTGGGCATGTTTAAGATGAAGTGTTTTCATCAACGCATAAACATCCGTCAACGAAGTGGGCTCTGTTGTAGCAATGAGAATTGTTTCATGGGCCGCACTACAGAAATAAGTGACATTAGAGGAAATACCGGCACCTGTATCAAAAATCAAAAAATCATACCCATGGCTGACACGGTCCAGCTCATCCATGAGAATCATTTTCTTTTCAGGTTCCAATTGAGTCAATTCCTGCAGGCCATCGCCGGCAGGCAATAGATTAATATCAGCAGGCCCTTGAAGAATAATATCCTCCACATTGGACTCTCCTGAAAGGACATGCCCAATATGTTTTTGTGGAGCCAGCCCTAAAAGGATATCAATATTATTCAACCCTAAGTCCGCATCCACAACGAGCACTTTTTTTCCCCTCTTGGATAAGGCATAAGCCAGGTTGGCGACGAAGTTGGTCTTTCCAACGCCTCCTTTTCCGCTACTGACCGCCAAAACCCTGAGGTTTGAACCGCTCATCTTTCCGTATACCATTCTTTTTAAAGTAGTTGTCTGCCTGCTCATAATATACTCTGGCTCTTTAATTTATCTTGAATTCAGTTAAAAATCAAACTTATTACCCGGTCCGGCCTGGCTACTTCTAGGTCTTCTGGAACCCGCTGACCCGATGTGAAATAAGATATAGGTAACTTATTACGAACGCTGAAATTAAATAAAGAGCCAAAACTCAAGCCCTCATCCAGTTTGGTGAACAATACACGGTCAACGCCAATAGGTGAAAATTGTCGGTATGTTTTATGAAATAGTTTTTCCTGGGCGGTCACACTGAGAACCAAATGAATTTCCACCCCACCAACCGTGTCAAAAATCTCCTTCAACTGCCCCGAATAGTCCTTATCCTGATGCGAGCGACCTGTGGTATCAATCAATATCAGGTCTTTATCCGAGTGGCTGTCGACAATGCGGCGCAGATCTTCTTTTCCTTC
>WAHY01000005.1:0-40697 GCA_009873635.1 Nitrospinota bacterium | reverse complement strand
CTCACCATAAATTTTGAGTTGGTCAATCGCCCCCAATCTGTATGTGTCTAGAGATATCAGAGCTACATTGAGTCCTCGACGAAGCGCATACTCTGCCGCTATTTTAGCAATCGTAGTGGTTTTACCCACTCCTGTAGGCCCAACAAACGCAACCTTTTTAGGCCCATAGCCACTGAGGTCAATCTCTCCTTTACAGGGAACAACCTTTTTCATTAAGCTCATTACAGGTTCTTTTCCACAGCCATCAGCAGGTTGCGGATTCTGCTCAAGTGTTTTTTGAAGAATTTTTGATGCCAATTTATTATCCAGGCCATTCTCAATCAAATGTGAATAGGTATCAAACTGATGCGATTGAAGCCCTAAAGATCGTGCCTGATCCGTCTGGCTTAACAAGTTGAAAATCAGCGATTTCAATTCCTCATCACCTTTTTCCGGTAAAGGCTTTTTATCCTGTTCGTCAGAGACTTGAACCGAAGGCTCTAAAACAGGAGAGGAATATTCAACAGCAGCAGTGATTTCTACACGCGTCGCTTCTCTTCTTCCCGCAATTGGCGTAGGAGGTTTGATAGAGCGGGTACTTAAAATAAGGGCATCTTCTCCCAACTCCTGCTTTACCTGCTTTAGCGCAATTGCATAGTTGCTAGCTGTAAATTTTTTAATTCGCATTTAAATCCACAATTCCCAGGTTTTTAATCTGCACCGAAGGTGCTACTTCACTGTGCGAAATGATAACCAAATCCGGTAAAAAACGTTCCGTGAATTTCCGGATATGCATTCTCAATCCCGGAGAAGCCAGCAGGACCGGAGATGTTTCTATATTCGGAGTAATTGTTTCGATCATCGCTTTCAGGCGAGCTAAAAATCGTTCAGCAACATTCGGTTCCAGCGCCAGAAATGAACCCGTTTCAGTCCTTTGTATGGAACCCTCAATAGCATCTTCAATGCTTCTGTCCAATGTCATGACTGAAAGTGTTCCATCATTTGACTGATACTGCTTTGTTATGGGCCTGGCCAATCCTTGGCGAACATACTCTGTCAACACATCCGGATCCTGGCTCAACGAAGCATAATCGGATAGACTTTCCAGAATCGTTCTAAGATCGCGAATGGAAATCTGTTCGCGGAGAAGATTTTGAAGAACTCTCTGAACTTTACCCAATGGCAGAATGTTAGGAATGAGTTCTTCAACCACCTTAGGATTGGTTTCTTTAAACTTGTCAAGAAGTGCCTGGGTTTCCTGCCGACCCATGATTTCATGAGCATGGCGTTTAATCGTTTCTTTAATATGTGTAGTGATAACTGTAGCGGGATCGACAACGGTATAACCTGCCACCTGCGCTTCTTGTTTTTTATTACTTGGCACCCATACAGCCGGCAAACCAAAAGTGGGTTCAGTCGTTTTTATACCATCAATTTCCCGGTCAGTCGTTCCAGGGTTCATAGCTAAAATTCTTCCCATCATGATTGAGCCACGCGCTACATCAACACCTTTTATAAGCACTGCATATTCATTTGATTTTAATTGCAGATTATCCCTGATATGCAGAGGCGGAACTATGAAACCCATCTCCAAAGCAAACTGCCTTCGAATAGATTTGATCCTTTCCAAAAGCTCGCCATTTCGATCAGCGTCGACGAGCGGAATCAGTTCATAACCCACTTCCAGTTCCATGACATCAAGAGGAAGAATGGACTCGACTTTTTCTGGAAGCGGCACTTTGGCCTCGTCTTCTTTTTTACGCAGTTGTTTCAGCTCAACCTGTTTATTATTCTGGATTTTATAAAATGCAATAAGCCCGGCCACTATAGACATTAAAATAAATGGGAAATGCGGCAGACCTGGAATCAGGCCAAAGAAAAACAGAATGCATGAAGCAATAACAAATGCGTAGGGTTGGTCCAGCAATTGTTTTAAAAGTTCGCCCGGGAGATTCTTGTCCGACACAGCTCGTGTCACGACCAGGCCTGCTGCCGTGGAAACCACCAGTGCCGGAAGCTGTGAAACAAGACCGTCTCCTATGGTTAGCAGCGTATAAACCTGAGCCGCTTCTCCGGCTTCCATACCCTGCTGAAAAACACCAATAGCAAAACCGCCGATGATATTGACCAAAGTAATCAGAATACCCGCAATGGCATCTCCCCGTACAAAACGAATCGCACCATCCATGCTTCCGTAAAAATCCGCTTCTCGCTCAAGGTTTCTTCTTCGTGTGCGTGCTTCCTGCTCAGTAATCAGCCCTGCATTCAAATCTGCATCAATACTCATCTGTTTACCGGGGATGGCATCCAAAGTAAAACGAGCAGCAACTTCTGAAGTACGCACTGAACCTTTGGTGATAACAATAAAGTTAATCATCACTAAAATTATGAAGATGACCGTTCCGACAACATAATTACCCCCGACAACAAAAGAACCAAAAGACTCGATCACCTGCCCTGCCGCACTTGTTCCTCGGTCGCCATTCAGGAGAATGATTCGGGTAGATGCAATATTTAAAGAAAGCCTCAATAATGTGATGATAAGTAAAAGTGAAGGAAATACAGAAAACTCAAGCGGTGAAAGCATAAATACCGCCACCATGAGCACAATCAACGCAAAAGTAATGCTGAATGAAAGCAGGAGATCCAAAAATACTGTTGGGATCGGCATCACCATCACTCCAAGAATAGTGACAATTCCTGCCGCTACCATCATCTCCTGCGGTCTTTGAGAAATAAACTTTACAACACCCGCCTGCGCCATGATTCAGTCATTAACCTTTCAAAAGTTTGACACCATTCAGGAACCCTAAGCCCCCGAAAACCTATTTAAATAAAGGCGTTAGGCCCACTCCCTCCCTGTTGTTGGGACAGAGGAATCTGGCCCGATTCCTTTAAAAATCAATATATTGCAAACTTCATACCTAATGAGAATGTTTGAGTTTGTAAACATAGGCCAGAATTTCAGCCACGGCTTTATAAAGACTGGCCGGGATCATCTGTCCCACTTCCACAGTTTTGTTCAAGGCTCTAGCGAGTGGCTTGTCTTCCACTAGAGGAATATCGTTTTCCCTGGCAATTTCCCTGATTTTCATAGCTATTGGTCCAACACCCTTGGCTACGACCACGGGAGCCGCAAAATTTTCCATATCATATTTTATCGCAACAGAAATATGAGTCGGGTTGGTCACTATTACATCTGCTTCAGGAACGGCTGCCATCATACGTTTTCGAGCCATTTCCATTTGTACTGTTCGAATGCGTTGCTTGATTTGCGGGTTACCGTCTGTTTCTTTTCTTTCTTCTTTAACTTCCTGCTTGGTCATGCGAAGGTTTTCAAGGTAAGTAAACTTTTGAAACGCATAATCGATCAGGGAAAGAAAAATCATGACCAACAAAACATTAAAAATAATTTTTAATGAAACAAAACCCATGAATGATAGTATCTGCCCCACACCCAAGCCCATTAAAGGGGGAATTTCCTTCCAATGTGACTTGATGACAAAATAGGAAATCACTGAAATAATCCCAACTTTGAAAAGGGACTTGAACAGCTCCATCAAAGAGTTCTTAGAAAAAATTCGACCAAATCCCGTAAGTGGGTTTAGCTTGTTAAATTTGGGAATTAATGGATGTGAAGAAAAGCGCAAACCACCAATTTGAACAATGTTGGACAAAAGGCCCGCCAGCATGACAAGAATCAGAAAAGGACCAATAATCTTCAAAAAAGCCTGCATGGAGTTAACAGTCACCTTGTACAACTCCTGAGGAGTCAACTGCAGGGCCCACGACTCAGAAAACATTCCGTTCCAGGAAGTCATTACCTGCCTGGTGCTTTGCTCTCCCATAATCATAAATCCAAGAAGAGCCGCCAGAAGGATGAATGAAGAGTTAATTTCCCTACTGTGGGCAAAGTTACCCTTTTCCTCAGTATCGGTAATCCGCTTGGATGTAGGTTCCTCAGTTTTTTGGTCTTTATTGTCTTCAGCCATCTTGTCCTTTCAGGATTATAACCCTCTAAGAAAGCCTATGAATTTAACGGGCAGCTCATACATTTGGTTTTGAACCAGAATGCTGAAAAAAGACATCGACAATCCAACCATTAAAAGTCCAACACCAATTTGTAAGGGGAAACCAACAATGAACACGTTCATTTGAGGTACCGTTCTGGCAACCAGACCCAACCCGACGCTGAGAAAGAAAAGAATCGCCATGATGGGAGCAGCAATTTTCACAGCAGTGGTAAATGTTCCAGTAAAAAGATGCAGCATATATTCAGGAGTGATGCTCGCAAAATTGATCTCGGCAGGGTTGATAATGAAAAAACTTTCAACAATAGCCTGGATGATGAAATGGTGCGCATCGGTTGCAAGAAATATCAAGACTGCCAGAATGTTATGGAATTGGGCAGTGACTGATACCTGCGCTTCTGTTTGCGGGTCAATAACATTTACAACGCCAAAACCCATTTGAAAATCCACAACTGTTCCTGCAACCTGTACCGCCGCAAAAATCAGACGAGCAATATAGGCAATAGCAAGACCAATGGTCACATCCATCGACAGGAAAACTGCCAGCTCGAACACCCCTCGCGGTTCAGGCAATGGTTGATTCTTGACCAGTGGAAAAGTAACAATCGCTATAAAGAAGATGAATCCTACTTTCAATACCCGGGGAATTTGACGACTCCCCAATACTGGAACAAAAAGTATAAGGGCCCCTACCCGGAAGAATACAAAGAGAAACCTTTCAAACTCGGCATAATTGAGGTTGAATATATCCATTATTGAATGTATTCAGGAAAGTTTGCGAGAACTTTGGAGGTAAAAGTGATCATTAACTGCATCAACCATGGGAAAAACAGAAGGACAGATAAAAAAACCGCCAGAATTTTGGGAATAAAGGTTAACGTCAATTCCTGAATTGAAGTGACCGCCTGAAAAATAGAGACAGCAAGACCCGTTACCAAACCAAAACCCAACATGGGAGCTGATAAAAGTAAAGTGGTTTTAATACTCTCCATTGCAAAATCAATAATAAATGCCTGGGTCATTTGCCTCTAACCTCCAAAACTTCTAATCAGTGAACCTACTATGAGATGCCACCCGTCCACCATCACAAACAGCATCAACTTGAACGGCAAGGAAATTAGTACGGGAGGCAGCATCATCATACCCATTGATAAAAGAATGCTGGCCACAACCATATCCAGGATCAAAAAAGGTATATAAATCAAAAAACCAATTTGGAATGCCGTTTTTAGCTCGCTTATGATGAAAGCTGGAATTAAGGATTGCATCTCCACCTCACTATCTCCTGGTTGTTGCCCGTCCCCAAGGCTTACAAATAGCGAGAGATCTTTATCCCGGGTTTGTTCCAACATAAATGATTTCAGCGGGGCTTCGGCCATCTTTAAAGCATCGGTCTGGGATATTTCTTCATTCAAATAGGGTTGCAATGCTTTTTGATTAATTTCACTCCATGTTGGCCCCATTACAAAAAGTGTCAAAAACAGACCCAACCCGATGAGCACTTGTGTTGGAGGAGTTTGCTGGGTACCCATCGCCTGCCTTAGAAAAGACAGGACAATAATGATTCTTGCAAAAGAAGTGGTCATGATCAGAATAGATGGGGCCAGCGTCAAAATAGTGAGCAGGAACAAAATCTGCAAAGCACTGGAAACTTTTTCCGGGTCATCCGCTTCCTCCATGCCCAATTGAAGAGAAGGCAGAGGTATTGCATCAGCAGGGACAACCCCTATAATTAAAATGAAAAATATGAATAGACCTATTCTTTTTATATTCATGCTCTCGCGGTTTTAAACCTTCCCATTTGCTGTCTGATCTGCTCTTTCACATCAGCTACAGACTTTTCTTTTTTGCCCTTTTCAGATCCGGAAAACTGTTTCATATAATTTGAAAACTTCTCTGTGGCCTTTCCTGTTTGTGCAACAGGCTTATCATTTGTGCGGGTTATCTGATTCCAGTTCAATCCACTACCACCTTTTTCTCCTGCACTCTTGATTTCTTCAATCTTTTCCGCATCGGTAATACTCGTGAGCAAAGCTATATGGTCTTGCGACATTCCAAGAACCAGCACTTCACCAGCCACCTCTACCAGTACAATATTTTTTTTGGGCCCCAGAAAACCACTGCCCAAAACGTTCACTAGTTTTTCACCACCTCCAAAAACAGTGTTTTTCAACACGAATTTTTTAAACCCAAAAAAAAGAAGAAATATCAGACCAAGAACCAGAGCAAGCATGGAAAACATTTTCATGCCTGAAGGAACCAGTTCAATGGGCTTTCCTGTGGGACGAGAATCTTTTAAAGAGAACTTTTTAGGTTTCTTTTTAGAAGCCGGTGTTCCTTCTACATTTTTTTCATTAACTACTTTTTCTGCTTGAGAATCGGGTAAAGCTGCTTTTCTAATCCTTTCAACTATAGGCTCCACACCCATTCCAGCCCTGTTCACTTCAACACTGGTAATATTTTTTACATTATTGGTCTTTTTAGGTTGGGGGATTGATTCTATTTTTTTCTTTTCTGAAGATTCAGTAACATTTTTTCTACCCTTAGCCTGAATTTTTTCAGATGCCTGGGCCAGAAACCGTGAAAGCTCATCATCACTCATCAGACTATTGTCTTTAACTTCTACTGTTCTTTGGCTGGCCTCCGAAGTAGATGAGTTTGCCAAATGGTCCAGGCGGACAATCACAAACCTTCCCTGGCTTGCGAGTTTGAAGGAATCCCGAATATCCAAACCATCTTTTTTAAGAAATCGTACTCTCAACGTTTCAGCGTCATATTGAGCCGCAAAAACTTTAGTCAGCGCAAAACTTTCAGCAGGAAAATATTTTTTAGCAGGTTTTATATAGGCAAGGGGAAAATCGACTTGAACAGACTTATCAAAAAAAACCGGATCGATATATTGTTCGACAGGCTTTTCAAATTCGAGCCTGATAATGAACCCATCGTCCACTTCACTGGTTTTTACATTTTTCAACAGGTTGAGTGAGCTCCATTTCCCGGTTGCTCCAGCCAGAGAAGCGAAAAGTAAAATAAAGACTCCAACCAAAAATTGAATTTTAAAAACATGTTTCATTTTCAGCACCCTTGCATATTTTATATTCAGTCAAAAAACCGACAGTTTCATGTCTTAAAGCATGAAATTGCAAGGGTTGTACCTAAACGGAACAAAGTAATTATATTTTTCAGTTTTTTTTGAAACAGGTTGAGGGACTACCAGGGCTTGTTATGGGCAGGGTAAAACATTATGCAGAGGATGGGGCAAATAAACCAGCCGCCAGAAATCAATGCGGCTGGTTTTATGACAAGGATTGAACGCGTTCCATGGGAGAAACAATATCAGTCAGCCTTACACCAAATTTTTCGTTGACCACCACTACTTCACCACGGGCAACCAGTTTCTGATTGACCAGAACTTCCAGAGGCTCACCCACCAGTTTGGCCAGTTCAATCACTGATCCCTGTCCCAATTGCAGGAGATCGTTGATCAGCATTTTACTCCGTCCTAATTCCACAGTTACGGTAAGAGGAATATCAAGGATGAGATCCAAACTTTTGGTTTCACCTGGGGGAGCAGTCTCCCCTGCATCTTCTAATTCATCATCCTCTTCAGCTGCCGCATCAATATCATCAAGATCTTCGAGTTCTTCAAAATTCTCTTTTGCGGTTTCATCTTCCATAATCTTATCCTTCCCTTTCGATTATTTCAGTTATTTGTATCGCTTTATTTCCCCTCGAAACACCAGGGAAACCTTTAAACTTTGGATTCTGTTCTACTTTTAAAGTTAAAGGATCGGTCACATCATTACCAAGCATGAGTGTGTCGCCAACCTTAAACCTCATAAGTTCTTCTGGAGTGATTACAGTTGAACCCAATTCAGTTATTAGCTCCACTTCAGTGGTTAAAAGTTCTGTACGAAGTCTGCGTACCCAAACCTGATCAACTTCCATCTCTTCAGATTGGAACTGGGCTTTAAGCTTGGGAATGACCGGTTCGATCGCCGCATATGGAATACAAATCGTCAATGTTCCTGAAATGTCTTCCATTTCAATTTCAAAGAGTATAACCAGAACGATATCAGTGGGGGGTACGATCGCAGCAAACTGCGGGTTGACTTCTGAACGAACAAAGTTTGTGGTTACAGCATGTACAGGTCGCCAGGCTTTTTCCAAGTCTTCCAAAGCACTTAGAACAACACTTTTGGTCATCCTGATTTCAATCGCGCTGAAATCCCGGCCTGTTATCTTGGCTTCCTTAACTCCAGATCCACCAAAAAAAGTATCGACCACCGCAAAGACCAGTTTGCTTTCGACAACTATAAGGCCATGTCCGCGCAAAGGCTCCATCCTGAAAATATGCAAACTGGAAGGAACGGGAAGAGATCTTAAAAAGTCACCAAACTTGATCGTATCAGTCGAAACAGCACTAACATCAACCGACTTACGCATCATAGTGGAAAACGTATTCCGAAATAACCTGGAAAACATCTGGTTGATAATATCCAGAGTCGGTAGGCGACCGCGAATGATTTTTTCCTGACTGGTGAGGTCGTATGGAACTATACCTGAAACCTCTTCCGGTGCCTCATCGGTTTCAGTATCAATCTCACCATCACCGACACCTCTTAATAAGGCATCGACTTCGCCCTGTGATAAAACCTCACTCATAATTTATGCCGTTTAATTTATCTATATATTTTATCACTGAATTATAAATTCGGTAAAATAAGCGTCCTTTACATGCCCCACCACCAAAAATCGATTTACACGAGTAGTTATCTCATCTTTTAACTTAAACTTGCCCTGAACCGAATAGACATCCTCAAAAGCCTTGCTGCTGAGTAATACCAAGATGGAATCTGTGATTTTCTGAGCATTTTCCTTAAGTTCCAAATGAACTTCCGGGGTGCTCAATTCCAGAGAAATGGTAACTTTTAGAAAACGCTTGCCTTCACTACCGGCTAAATTGACTACAAATGGGTCCATCGGAAACATAACACCCAGGTTGACGTCTTCCTTAACGGGCTCTTCCGCTTTGGCTTTCTCACCTTCAGCGGGCTTTTCTTCGGCTGGTTTTTCTTGAAAAAAATTGGTGTAAGCATAATATCCTCCGCCGCCCAACAGAGCCAAACCAACTATAATGCCGATGATCTTACCAATGGGCTTTTTCCCACCTTTAGCATCTGCAGCTTCAAGCTCTTCTAGTAGGTCTTCATCTTCTGCCATAGGTCGTTCTCCTGCCCTTTTTCGCCAAAAGAGTTAAACATTAAAATTCTGATACTTACTAACTTTTGCATATAAAAGCAACTTATATGCCAAAAATGAGAAAAACGCACCAAAAACATATAAGTCTTTGTATATAAAAACTTTTTAAATATTTTTCAGAGTCACTCCAGAAATATTTTTAGGAAATATTCTTCCTACCTAGTCATATTATTGACGTAATTACAGATCGTAAGCAATAGTCCATATTGTGATACTCAAAAAAGTGGTGCATTTTATAGCAATTTTTATATGCCTATGCTTTTTCATTAAACAATACTTTTGATCAAAAACACCTCGCATAACTCTATCTAAAACAATAAGCATTTATAAGCAACTGTTTTTAAAATAAATATGGTTGTTTGTTACAAATCATAAACATAAATTTATAGATGGTATGAGAATTGATACTCCTCAATCTAAGGTCGCTACCATCCATTACCTCCACTTTACTTAATTCAGGAGATCGGGTTTTATGAAGAGCAGAGTTTCGTCAATCAGGATTATACTGATCTGTTTATTTATTTTCTTCCCTGTTATCGCTTTTGCCGATGAAACAAGCAAAATCAACTATTCAGACACTGTTTGGGTAATGTTTTCTTCTGCTCTGGTTATGCTTATGCTACCAGGCTTGGCGCTATTTTATGGAGGTATGGTGCGTCGAAAAAATGTACTCAGCACACTAATGCACAGCTTTGTACCGCTTGGGGTCATAACCATACAATGGGTTTTTTTTGGTTATTCATTAGCCTTTGGTAACGATATCGGAAATTTTATCGGAGATATGAGCAAAGTATTTTTCACTGGATTTGATTTTAAAACTCTATCGGGAACCATACCGGAGTTTTTATTCAGCACATTTCAATTAATGTTTGCCATTATAACTACAGCCCTAATTAGTGGTGGAATAGCTGAAAGAATTGACTTTAAAGCATATATTATCTTTATTTTTATTTGGTCAACCATTGTTTATGATCCCATTTGCCACTGGGTCTGGGGCAATGGCTGGTTGGGTGATTTGGGAGCTTTGGATTTTGCTGGTGGTACAGTTGTTCATATCTCTTCTGGAACAGCAGCACTTGCTGCATCATTAGTACTAAAAAAGCGTAAAGGTTTTCCTGGAAAACTCATGATCCCACATAGCCTACCGCTTACACTCCTTGGTGCTGGATTATTGTGGTTTGGTTGGTTTGGTTTTAACGCTGGTAGTGCACTCGCAGCTAATGAGTTAGCAGTATTAGCATTTACCAACACACAAGTATCTGCTGGAGCAGGACTGATTGGCTGGTTGCTTGCAGAGTTTATCAAAGTAAGAAAAGCTAGTGCTCTGGGTGCAGCATCGGGAGTCGTTGCTGGTCTTGTTGCAATTACACCTGCAGCAGGATATGTAGAACCCCTATGGGCAATAGTGATCGGTTTATTTGCAGGAATCATTTGCTACTATGCTGTAATTGTAAAAATCAAAGTTGGATATGACGACTCCCTAGATGTCTTGGGTATCCATGCAGTTGGTGGGGCATGGGGTGCTCTTGCAACTGGCCTTTTTGTAACCATAGGAGGTACAGGACTTTTAACTGGAAATTTAAACCAAGTATGGATCCAACTAATAGGCATTGTCGCCGCAGGAGCATACTCTTTTATAATCACTTATGTACTAGTTTTAATCATTGAAAAAGTAATAGGATTCAGAGTAGATGAGGAAGGTGAAGAAATGGGACTCGATACAACACAACATGGTGAAACTGGATACAACTTGGTTTAACAGCCAAATATAAATACCAATTAATAATAAAGATTAAAAATCGACTGTCAATAAGTTCATTCAAATAATTGTTTTATGCAGAAAAATATATTTATTTCTCCTTGGAAAATTTAATTTCTTACTATTAGATTTCAGTGAGATAAAACAGTTAAAGTCAGTCTAGATATAAGTAAAAAAACCGTTACCCAGCTTGAAGATCCGGGTTAACGGTATTTGGGCACTCAATCCTTCTAGGAGATTGAATACGAAACCAACATTCAAAATTTCAATTTTAGATCCATTTGCAACCTTTGTTTATTTCTGCGTCCCCTTCACCCTTAGACCATCATTAAAAGGAAATATCCCACTGCACTCGCACACGGTTTTCTTTAGAGAATAAAGTATCCGAAGCATCGTTCAGAGTCAGATAAGAATAGTCCGCAGTGATTTTATTGTTATGACCGGCTATAAAATAATTTGCGGCTACAGTATATTCTTCTCTGTTACTCGTTAGAGTCGTGACATTTGAGTCTGGCTCGTCCACAAATGCGTACCTGAAAGCCATTTCGAACTCTTCAGGAACTGCTGGCATGATTTCATTGAAAAAGTAACCCACTTGCGCATAGGCACCTTTAAGGTCGTGAGTTGTTTGAGCTTCACTATCTTCAATAGTCTTCCAGTGGTATTCCGACTGGATTGATAAGCCCTGATACTTCATCGCAAATTCAGCAACCCATTGCTCAATATCAAATTGTGATCCATTTGCACTAGCTTCATCCGTAAATCCGCCCAGGTTTCCACAACCGGAGGATGACCACCTGGTACAGGGAGTCTTGGTAGACGCCCAGCCACCTGCAAGTTGCGCGGTGGGCTTCTTATGCCGTTTAACGTCTGACTGTCTCCATTTCAGATCCCTACCCAAAAAGTTCCATTGGAGACGGGCCATTTTCATCATCTGCTCATTGGCATTGTCAACAGCACGGCCTTCACCGTTAAAGATACCAACGTAATATCTCAAATCTGCATGGGTTTTCTTGAACAATCGACCTTTGGCCATAATACCCACCTGACGATCTATTGTAAAAATACTGTTAACAATTGAACGTTCTACAAATTGCTGCCTTCCGGATGAGTCAACGCGCTCTCTGTTGTAATTGATTTTCCATTGACCCACACGAAATCCAAACTCCTCCCAGGGCTGGACATCGAGTCTCCAGTCAATGACTCGTGATGAAGCGTTGGCAGAAGAAGCGGTGTAAGTTCTGGATGGTTGCAAATCTATTTCAAAATAATATTTCACCCATGGCTTGTAACCATGCCCGCCGATTTTCATACGAACCCGCCGCAACTCAAAGTTGCTGGTTTTAGGGTCAGTCCTAAAGTCAGCTGTGGTTATCGGGTCACCATCACCTGGGTTGCCAAACCGCATTTGAGCTCTCCACTGTAAGTTAGTGGAAAATAAACCGTCTTCAGATTCAAAATGAAAACCTTTTTTATAATAAAAGGGGTTCTTGGTTCCCTGTTTCTTCATTCCATGAGCACTAAAAGATTTACCATCTGCTGACTTTGGATACAGTGCCTCCAGCTTTTCTTCCAGGGCCCTGATTCTTAGTTCCTGTTCCGACATGGCTGATGCTTCAAAAATTCCAATAAACAGCATCGACGTACATAATAGTCCTATTGATAGTAATTTCCTCTTCATCTCTTCCTCAATTAAGTAGTACTTTTGCTTCATAATACGAGCATAGATTAATAATTTAATGTTAGGGGGAGATACAAATTTTGTTAGGAATTTGTTAGCTTTATTCTGTGAATTTGCTTGGTTTTAAAGCATTCTATGAGCTATTCTGCAAAAGAGAACTTAAACAAATTTACTAAGAGTCGAATGCATTTTGAAGTTAATGACTCGTTGAATCTTTTATTTTAAAATCCTTTGCTGACACAGGCCCAGAACCAGATTATTTATCTCATGTTTTTAAACGGAATCCTTTTCCTGGGTTTGAACTTTATCGCCTATTCGATTGTATTTCCCGGTCCCAAAGGGTCCAAACGAATCGGCTATTTATTCATAACCTGTGCTATTGTTGCCTTTCTGGCACAACTGATGTACCAGGGACTGCTGGCTCTGGATTATCCTCCAGAAAAAATAACCGGTTTGCTATTGAGCGGGTTTGTGGTTCCGGTCTTTTTCATTTCCTTGGCCTACTACCGGGTTAAACGAAACCGCATGGAAAAGACCTCACTTTCAAAGGAAGAAAATGAACACGATTGATCTAAGAAGCGATACACTGACCCAGCCCACTCCAGCTATGCGTGAAGCCATGGCCAAAGCCGAGGTTGGGGATGATGTATTCGAAGAAGACCCCACCATTAAAAAACTTGAAATTCTCTCAGCTGAGAAAACGGGTAAGGAATCGGCTCTATTTGTTCCCAGTGGTACCATGGGAAACCTTATCAGCGTACTCAGCCATTGCCAGCGAGGGGATGAAGTGATACTGGGAGACAGAAGCCATATCTTCCTTCACGAAGTGGGAGGTATATCTGCCCTGGGCGGAGTTCATCCCAGAATCCTTCCCAACAATACGGATGGCACCCTGCCCTTGCAATTGATAGAGAGTGCTGTAAGACACCAGGATATCCATAACCCCCCAAGCCGGTTGATATGCCTTGAGAACACCCATAATTTCTGCCAGGGCTCACCCCTCAGCCCTGAATATATGGAAAGTGTAGGCACTTTGGCCGCAAAACACGGGCTCAGAATTCATGTAGATGGAGCAAGGTTATTCAATGCCGCGGTAGCGCTGGAGGTTGAGGCTGAGGTCCTGAGCAAACATGCAGATTCCGTCATGTTCTGCCTTTCCAAGGGTCTTTCTGCTCCAGTTGGCTCTGTGGTCTGTGGCAGCAGGGATTTTATCCAACGAGCCAGAAAAACAAGAAAAATGGCAGGAGGGGGAATGAGACAGGCAGGACATCTTGCCGCAGCTGGATTGATAGCCCTGGAAAATTTGACAAAACGGCTGAAAGACGATCATTCAAATGCTGGTTTCCTTGCTAAGCAATTATCCGTTATAGACAGCATTGAACTGAACCCGGAAGATGTAAAAACCAATATTATATTCTTTAAACTCAATCATCCGGAAATAAGCTGGGACGAATTTCTAAACAAATTGGAAGCAAAATCCATCAAGATTCTCATGACAGATCCGGGAATATTCCGGGCAGTTCTGCACCGGGAAGTTTCCAGAAAACAAGTTGAAGTTGTGGCCGATACCATCCAGTCCATTTTGACCTCAGGGCGTGAGGCTTAAAAGCCTGACTGGCCTACATCGCGTTGGCTTTACAAGTTTTGACACATTGTCCCTGCGGCTAGCAGTTGACAGTGAATGGAATTGGCTCTAAAATGGGTCAACCTTTAACGTATAGGAAAACTATGATTGCATTAGAAATGAAAGACACTCTGGAGTTGGTTCGCCAGGCGCAAAATGTAGTAAAAAGCCGGTACCTGTTATGTATCCTGGTAACCCAGAGAATCCATCAACTGGAAACAGGTGCTCAACCTACCATTGATGCTAATCCAGAAGATTACTCTTCACCCAAGTCATACTTTGAACTTGCACTTAGAGAAATTATCGAAGGAAATATGGATCTGGAACAAGTCACTGAAGAAGATTAACGCCTTCCCAAATTATTTCAATAAATTATATTCAATAAAGTTGGCTTTTGTGCAATGAGACAAAAGCCACTGGTTCTGTCCGCAAGTTTCGTTTACCGTACACCAGAATATCCTTAATCTCCCCAGCCGATCTTCGTAGAAGAGATCTTAATTTAAGTTCCTCCTTCTAAGGAGGAAATGGAAGGGTATGCTGAATTTTCTGTTAAAAATGACATAAAAAAAGCCCGCCGAATAATCGGCGGGCTTTCTTATAAAACTGCTAATGACTACTGCGGAAGCTCGTCACGTCTGATCTTCCCTTCGTCATACATTTTACGTGCTCGCTTGGTCATCCATATCAACCAACCCTGGAAGCAGACAAAGATGACTGCCATGATGGGAGGCATGTAATACAGAGACGCAGGCAATGCCGGTTTTAAAATGGTGTAATACCAGGTAGAGATAGCCATATGCTCATCTTTTTCTTTATCTCTACCAGCCCATTGCAAGAAACTAACCGGTATAAACTTCTCTGTTGGAATCTGCACATCAAATTCACCATCAGTTGCAAGTGCACGTTTAAACATCACTTTTACGCGCCCTTGATGAAATATTGAGTCAACAACCTGTACCTGGCCTTCAGATTCTTTTGCTTTAATAGCATCAAAACCCCAACCTGTTGTCTCTTCAACATTAACATCCAACTTATAACCTTCCGGCTTTGGTGCATTTGTAGCATTATAATCCTGAGCTAGAAAACTTGCTTTCCATATATCTACTGGTTTTTTTGAATCACCATTAATAAAATATGGTTTTTCAGCTCCAAAAAGATCCTGAAGTTTTGCGGGCCATTGAATCGCTACCGCATCAGGATATTCTGGGTCTGTAGACATGAAACGCAAGTCATATTCGACCAAGTAATAAACCGCATTCTCTTCAGCACTCCAACGTGAAGTTACCCAGAGATTATCAGTTTTGGGGTCAAAGTTTCGCTTACCTCTGGTGATCTGACCAGCCATAGCAATATGATGTCTTCTTGGATTATCTTTTTGTTCCTCTGTAGGTTCAATAATCCTGTAGTCATCATCTGCAGAAGCCCAACTCGGATCATCAATTTTAGGTACTACTGGACCCTCTGTATAAACAGACTGAATTAAAAAGTCTGGCACAGGCTTATTTGTCAAAGGATCAATTTTTTTCCTTGGACAAAGCGAATTTACAAACGCTGCAACCTGCCATCTTTCAGTACCAGTAAGCTGTTCACGAAAGTTTGGCATTGGAGTACCGTTCAATCCTGTTGATATTGTTCGCGCAATAATAAAAGGATCAAATGGGTCTCTTCTTGCCCCACGAAAATTCCAGCACTGCTGCCAGTTTGCTGCAACTATAGGAAATCCCCAATCATCTTTCATTGTTGGGTTACCATCGCCACGTCCCTCGCCACCATGACATTCCCAACATTTATTTTTCATGAAGAGTTCTTTACCTGCATCGATATGCTCTTGAGGAACTCCAAGATGATATGGGCCTTGAGTTTTGCCCCACGGGGCATCACCTAAAGGTCCTTTTCCATTGTCAGCTGCAATCTCAGTAATGACATTATTTACTTCTTCATCCTCATCGTCCCACTCACGATCTTGGACCAAGGATTTAACAAACTGCACAACAGAGAGTATTTCTTGTTCAGATAAAAATTCACCCCAGGCTGGCATTGCAGAGCCTTGAAGACCATTCTTAACTGTGTTTATTAAATTAATATCCAGGGGTAATTCACCTGAATCTGTACTTCTTATCTTAAATGTTCCCTGAATAAAGTTTCTGGGACGGGTAAAAAGTCGATCTGCTGATGGACCATCTCCACCGCCCTCAACTCCGTGACACCATACACATCTCTTAAAATAGACCTTTTTACCTGCTTCTAGCATATCTTTTTTGACTGGATCTGGTGCTCGGCCAAAAGCCGTAGCAGGTATCGCAATCAAAGCTAGAGCAAGAATCGAAAAGATCAAGCTTTTGATACTGTTGATGTTTGTCATGTTCTTTTCCATATGTTTAGGTTTAAGTAACCGTATGTTCATAATTTAATCACCTCTCAACTATTCAGAAGTAGATGATTCTGTACCGAAAGTTCTTGGATGCCATCCTGTGTACCAATATTCAAAAAGGATTACCTTCCAGATTTCTTCCGTCTTCAAGTGCTCTTCCCAAGGAGGCATTGCTGAGGACCATGGGGTCGATTCATTTGGTAGACCCGGCCCACCTTTAGAAACCCTCCAAAACAAAAATGCTTCCTGCAACATAGCAATCGTACCCGGATCAATAAAGTTTGCCGGTGTAGGATTGAACACATGAGAGAACATGCCCAGTCCATTCAACTGGTCACCATGACAATAGTGGCAGTTTTGAAAAAATATTGTGCCACCCTCTGTAACATACTTCATGTACTCTTGTTTATCCGCATCAAGAAAAGGGAAACTATCTTTATAGTTGTCCTGCTCGTCTATACGAAATGGATTATTGGTAGATTCTAGCGGATAGGTTTTACCATGCACCTTTGTTGTTGCTGGTGGCGCAGGATGTACCGTCCTCAATTCTACTGGTTCCTGGTATGACGGATAGATTGCGTTATATGTTCCCCATCCAACCAGAAAAGGCAATGCACCCATTACAATTATACGAGCGAATTTATATTCACCAACGATAGTTTTTACGATCGGTTTCCTGAACTCCCTAAATGTCACAGGATCCTGACTGATAAACAGGAAGGTACCGATTGACCACATCACCATATAAGTGATGAAAAGGGTCCACGGGATTGGTGGATACAGTACAAATTTATAAAAATAAAATCCCATTGACCAGACAAATAATGCCGTCATTGATATTGGCGGCTTAAGTCTGAGCACCAAATTAGTAATTATTAAATAGGCTGCGAAAAGCAAGAAATACACGTACCTATTTAATATCCAGCCCGGCTCCTTAGGAGTAAAAATAGGGAATATGATGTTGTGAAACACCCCCAGGCCGACAACAAATACTAGAAAACTGATTAATCCTTTGTTCATTGCTGTCTCCTTATATTAACTGCCAGCCGGAGCTTCGGTCTGACTTATAAAATCTACAAGTTTATCTAGAGCCTGAACTGAAAGCATCTCAGAAAACGTTGTAGGCATTAATCCATCTGGATATGACTCACCTGCTTCTTCATTAAAAACAACATAAGCACCAGGGTTCAATATTGATTCACGAACATACTCTTTGGTGTTAGTTGCTTTACCCTTGTAGTTAGGATCCTTGATACGCTTCGGAGCATTTGTCTTCTCATGAAGCATAGGCCCTAACTGACCAACGGCACCCTCAACACCTGGTATTGTGTGACAAAGAGGACAACCCAGAGTATTGATCATAGTCTGAATATCTTCTTTACCCGTTACGAATGTTGGGGCTTCTTCATCACCCCCACCAGAATCCTCAGCAACCTCACCACCACCAGTATTACCAGCATCATCCTGAGGTAATGGTACTGTCACAGCGGCGAATTCACCTGGCGTGTCTTTTGATTGAAGATAGGCAACTACTGCATTCACCTCAGTTCGACTCAAACTGATCGGCGGCTTAGTAATTACCGGCATCGGACTTTTTGTATCGTTGTCCTTACCATATCCCTCAACCACATAACAGGTTGGACACATTAATGACTCACGAAGGTAATCTTCACCTACCAATTCATCCGGACCATGTTGACGCTTGTATTCCTCCGGAATTTCACTGTATTTTCCTTTTACAATTCCCGATGCTGGCTCTACTTCTCCTATGGCTACAGGACTTGTCTTATACCTTTCTTCTTTTACTCGGTCATGACTTCTCTTTTCAACTCCAAAGAGGTTTGGACAACGACCTATATTATCACCAGGATCAAAAGTGTGACAAAGAGGACATTGCCCCTTACCAATTGACTTCTGTCCCGCGACTTGTTTAGCACCAAAAATGATAACCCGACCCATTTCCGCAAATTCTTCCATGGTCAAATCACCAACAACCGCCGCTTCTTTAGGAGGAGGATCACTGCGCTGCTGCGGCAACCAGTTAGTATAACCGGCCAAAAGGAGAGAAACCGTACACCAAAAGAAGAAACCTCTGATGATTGGAGGTGATTGACTTTCAAGCTTGTTGCTCTTGAAAAATACTCCCCAAATCAACAACATTAATACAACTACCCAAAGATACGTTGAAAAGAAAAACTTCAACTGATCCGCCTGAACCAGGTCGAACATATGGACGGTCATCATAAAACAAGTGACCGCAAAGATTCCAAATATTCCACCCCACATATTTGTATTCAAACCTTCTCTTTCCCTACAATGCGTAATCACGTTGCCGAAAACAAAAACTGCAAACACGGCAAACAGGATCGCTATAAACGAAAATAAAATATCATGTTGCTCTGGTAACATTTTTTTCCTCTCTCTCCTGATCCCTCATAATGTGAAAGTGAGGCTCTCCACAGAGAACCCCACTAACACAGTTAGCAGTTATTGTTGTTGTTGAGCCGGCACCGGAACTCCCTCAGGAGCCTTAGTAACGACTTTCTTACCAGTCAAACTACCCACCCAAAACACTACCACAAATTGAACCCACACGAAAAGGGTGTTAAAGGTAAGCATCTTACCCGCTTCGCCAATCGTAAGCGTATAAGCATCAACAGAGTTATCACGAACAACTTCGGTCACATGCCAGAAGAGGCGAACCGCCGAACGGATATAACCCATGAGACCCATCAACCAGGTGAAAGAAATTGCCAGAAGGAAAATGGCGTATGTTCCCACTTTTGATTGTGAACCCCATTCAATATCACCATAAGACTCAGAGTCTTTAAACATGGAGATATTGATTGCAGTACCCGCAAATAGAGTTGTCAACGTACTGGTTACCTGGGGCACAGAAAGACCAACCCGCTGGTTAGCAGGGAGAAAATATCCATATACACCCAAGAAGATAATATTTGCAGCCGCACCAATAAATATAGCCGTTATCCAGCAGTTACCCACTGTAGCCCATGGCACAGTTATCTTTTTATTCGCCCTCTGATACAGCAAGAAACAGAGAACCGTAGTAGTGATCATCAGGTTAACCGCTGTATTCTTGGCCGACATAACACCAAAGTGACCAACAACAGGATGCTGCGCACCACCCATCGCCTTCAACTCCGCAGGAGTCATAACAATGGTGTGCGGTGTCATCCACATCGTAAAACAACAGATCAACAGAAGAACCATGTACTTACAATATTTCATATAACGGTGCGACCCTTTAACCCGCGACATACCATTATGCAGATATGAGTTTGCACCGAAGAACAACAAACCAATCATTACCGCCTGAATGATGAACAACCAAGCCATGATTCCGCCCATCAGGGTGATACCCATCTGTTGTCGGAACGCATAAACTTCTTTCATCAACCAGTAGCCTGCGAATGGCAGGGGAATCAAACCGAAGATAGCGATAAACATCGCAACATAACAAACCCAGTCATAGTGGGCCCGCTCTTCTTCCGTTTTTGCGGTGAGATAATGATAAGCGGCGTACGCACCAACGATTCCACCACCGAATACAATGTTACCGAGAATTCGATGTACACCGACCGGATTCCAGAGGGTGGAATGAATAACGTGCCAGATATTTCCCAGGAAACGGCCTTCAGAGTCAATTCCACCAGGAGCCTGCATGAAGGTCGCCCAGGAATTAGCCAGATACATCAGAACCGTACCGATGAGATTCAGAAGAACTGAAAGACTACAATGGATCCATTTAAGGAAAGGATCTTCTTTCATTTTGTCCCAGCCATAGTAATAGACGTAGAGAACGCCTGACTCAGCCAGGAACATCAACGCGTACACATGCATTACTGGACGGAAAATACCAGCCATGTATTTAAAGAAGCCCGGAAACAACGTAATAAACGTAAAAAGCAGGACACCACCGAGGATCGCCGTCCAGGAATAAGCTGTCAAACTTACTTTCATCAGGTCATGCGCAAGACGATCATACTTGGCAGACATAACCGGATCCTCTTCCTTGGTACGAATACCGATGAATTCGATAATCATACAGAAAATCGGAACAGCTAGTACGAAGCTACCAAAGTAAAGGTGCTGCTGATTGGCAACCCATAAAAGCATCCGGCTGGGGGCGAAAGAATATGTATTATAATCCGTCTCGCCCAACTCTGGAGCAGGATGACCACTCACAGGACCCTTAAGAGGATTACCCTCCCAGTCCTTATAGAAAACGTCCTGGCCCCACTCAATTTCAGGTTCGCCTTCGCCTTCAGCCGCCTCTTCAGCCTGAACCTCTTTTGCGAATGCTTCTTCAGCAAAAACCTGCTCCGCGAACACTTCCTTGGCTATCGCATCGCTGGTCATGCCCGGAACCAGATACATGGCCATTGCCAGTACCAGCCCCAGTGAAAATGCCACTATGCTACGTTTGTTTTTCCCCAACATGACTAACCTCCTTTTGGATCTGATCAGGATCCGTTGCTAGTAAAACGTAAATTTAAAAGGTACCTGTTTATATAGTTCAATCTAACTTTCTAAATCTTGCAAAATTAAAAAATTCTTAAATCTCATAAGCTCCAGCAAAAGCATCGCCCTCAAACGCCAATCGAAGCCTTAACCGGAAAAAGAATAGCCGCTTAATTCCCCATAAATTATTGTTTTATATGGGTTTCAAAACCCAAATTAACAGCTATCAATTTGGCACACAAGTGCCTAAATTGTTGGTGATTAGAACATAGCCTTTATTAAGTGTCAAGTCAAAATCGAGTCTCGAAACTATGAAAATATGGTGTTTTAGAAGATTTATTTTTTGTCGGGTTCCAGCCTTATTTTGACCGAATTTGCATGTGCTCCCAAATCTTCCATTTCAGCCAATAATGTCACATTTTTGCCACATTTTTCTAAAGCTGAGCGGGAATAGGAAATCATACTCGTCCGTTTGACAAAATCATACACACCTAATGGCGATGAAAACCTCGCTGTTCCACTTGTGGGCAATACATGGTTTGGACCTGCCAGATAGTCCCCAACAGCCTCGGGGGTGTAATGCCCTAAAAATACCGCTCCCGCATTCTGAATCTTTTCAGCCCAACGCTCAGGCTCTTCCAGGGCCAGTTCCAAATGCTCAGGAGCCAACCGATTAGCCACATCAACCGCTTCTTCAAGGGATTCTGTCACCAGAATCCGGCATTCTCTGCTCAAAGACACGTCTATTATGGATTGGCGGTCCAGAGTTTTTTTCTGCCTCTCCAGTTCGGCCATCACCTCCCTCGCCAGCCCTTCTTCAGGTGTAACCAGAATTGGCACCGCCTCTTCATCATGCTCAGCCTGGGATAACAGATCTGCCGCCACATAGGCCGGGTTAGCACTATGGTCCGCCACCACCAGAACTTCACTGGGACCCGCTATCATGTCAATATCTACCATCCCAAACACAAGTCGCTTGGCCAATGCCACAAATATGTTGCCCGGCCCGACAATTTTATCAACACGTGGAATGCTTGCCGTTCCAAAAGCCATGGCGGCAACAGCCTGTGCACCGCCCACCTTATAAATTTCTGTCACCCCTGCTATATCCGCCGCTACCAGAACATGCGGACGAGTCTGCCCGTCGGGAAAAGGTGAACACATGATAACGCGGTCGACACCGGCCACTTTCGCCGGAATCGCATTCATTAGCACTGAAGAAGGGTACGATGCCTTACCTCCCGGAACGTAGATTCCTGCTGTTGCCAGAGGCCTCACCACTTGGCCCAGCATGATCCCTTCTTCCTCATAATTCCATGATTCCTGTTTCTGCCGTTCATGAAACCTGCGAATACGTTCTGCCGCTTCTTTCAGTGCCTTCAACTCTTCTTCCGCAACACCGTTGTAAGCCTGCCGTATCTCTTCTGGAGTGACTTTTAACTGCTCAACAGAAAGGTCGCACCTATCAAAACGGCTCGTGTATTCCAACAATGCCGCATCACCACGCTCCTGGATGTCCTTTAATATCTTTCGTACGGTCTCATCATGAGTGAACAAGTCCATACCAGAACGATTTTCCAACGCATCAATAACAGCCTGATAATCAGGGTCTGTATATTTACTAAGCTTCATATTTTTCAGTCCATTTAAATTAATTCTGAGACAAGCACCAAATAATTTATTAGTAAGACGGCAGGATCTTATCCAGCAATCTTCCAGTTTCACCCGCGTTCTCAAGTCCGGCCATCTCGATAAGCTCTAAGTGTGTTTTGAAAAACTTCAAGTCTTCCGGACTGTCGACATCATACCAAACAGGTAAAAGTTCCAATTCCACTCCATTTTTCCCAAGTCGTTCACACGTTTCACGAAGCACCTTTTCGGTTCCCCATGTCACCCCATCAAAAACTTCGACAACCCTACCTTTCATACCTATTAAATAATAGCCTCCATCTGTACTTGGCCCGATGACCATATCTTTATCAGAACCCAAAGCTCTCGACAGGTAGGAAACCGGTAAAGAAGGGCTGTCTGAACCGATAATCACAACCCTCTCATATCCCTCGGCAAACCTGTCTTGCATGGCCTTGCGCATTTTATCACCCAACCCTTCTCCCTCCTGAACAAAAAGGCGGATATCAGAATCAGGAGTTCCGGTAAAAAATCCCGAATCATTAGAGGGGGCGATTCCAACAAAGCAATCTGCGTTTTTTATTTGCCGGATTTTTTTAAGGCTGTCATTAAGAAAGCAGGTATAAAGCCTGAGAATAACGTCTTCATCAAGAAATGGGGATAGTCTCGTCTTCACCTTACCCAGAACCGGGTCACGGGCAAACAGGATCAAGGCATTATCATGGTTTTTTAACATCAACAACTCCGCTCAGGTGGTAACCCATAAACCTTAGTATGATTTTCCTCCATGAAGATTTTTTTAATTTCCACAATGAGGGAGCACGACAAATCGATTGACTCAATCCATTAAACTCCATAAAATTAGCACAGTAACCACAACCCCCGCAAAAAGGATCCACCATTTTATACGATCTTGACGTTTCACTATTCTACTGGATCAATCAGCATTTTCAATCCCGAATAATGCAGCAGTTCATGCTGTTTATCACCATCAAGCAGAACTTTTTACATATCGGCATTGCCTGCATAATCGCTATCCTCATAGTTTACAAACGATACGGTTTTGCCTTTCTGCTAACATTAGGAGCGACCATTGGACTGACCGATGCCACCAGTCACTATATACTTAAAGAATCGATAGCCCGGCTCAGGCCCTGTCATGTTTTACCGGATCTGATCAATACCGTGAACTGTTCGAACAGTTTTTCTTTTCCTTCAAATCATGCAGGCAATACTTTTGCCGCAGCCACTCTAATGAGCCTTTGTTTCAGGAACACAACGCTACTGGCATTTGCCTGTGCCCTGCTGGTTTGTTATTCAAGAATTTACTTAAAAGTGCATTACCCCTCAGATGTGATTGCGGGCGCTTTGTTTGGAGGCTTGATGGGCACTCTGGGATACCGCTTTATCTATTTAAAACTCGTTCGAACCTAGCTGGACAAGATGAAGAAAATACTGATTCTTAAGTTCAGCGCGCTGGGAGACATCGTCCACGCGCTACCCGTAGCGGCCACGTTGAGGAAAACTCTGCCTGATGCTCACATCACCTGGATGGTCGAGGAAAGGTTTCAGGATATCCTGCATGATAATCCGGACATTGATGAGATCATACCGTTGCGTACCAAAGTTTGGCGCAAAAACTGGAACAGCCAATCACTCAGCGAAATCATGGGCACCATCAAAACCCTTCGTCAACACAACTTCGATCTTGTTCTGGATCTTCATGGTCTCCTAAAAAGTGGAGTCATAGCGAAAATGAGTGGCGCCCCAACACGTGTCGGCTTTCACCGGAACAACTGCAAAGAAAAATTCAGCACCCTGTTCACCAACCTCAAAGCACAAAGAATAACAGGCGGGCTTCATATTGTAGACAGGTACCTCACGGTTTTAGAAACCGCACTGGGCAAAATCACAGAAGAAAAAAAATTTCCTCTAAGGATTCCGGATGAAGCAGATAAAAAAATTGCGGACTATTTTGAACAACACCCGGAACTGACATCACAGCCAATCATAGCAATCAACCCCGGAGCAGGGTTTGAAAGCAAACAGTGGAAGCTGGAACGTTTTGCCGAGTTGGCCGACCAGATATCTAAAGAGCTGGGGTTCACCATTATGCTAACTTGGGGACCCGGTGAAGAATTTAAAGTCCAGCAAATTTCCGCACTCATGTCAGAGAAAAGCTGGATAGCACCCCCGACTTCAATTTTGGAATCTATTGCCCTGTACAAAAGGATGGCACTGCTGGTAAGCTGTGACTCAGGTCCGCTTCACCTGGCCGCCGCAGTGGGCACTCCAACCGTAGCGATATTTGGCCCCACTGATCCGGTGCGCAATGGTGCTTATGGGGTCAATCACGCGACGGTTTATAAAGTACTATCGTGCAGTTTTTGCTGGAAAAAAATCTGCCCGCTGGGAACTAAAGAATGTATGAATCAGGTGAGCATAGATGAAGTGTTCCAGGCTGTGAGGAATCACCAGCAAATTATTAAACAATCACACTGATAAACGTATTTTGCAGGGAGAACAATTATGGGAATCGATAAGGAATTGCTGGACATTCTGGTCTGCCCAAAATGCAAGGGAGACATTGAACTTACCACTGAAGAAGACGCGCTTGCCTGCAAAGCCTGTGCTTTGAAATACCCTATTAAAGACGACATTCCCATCATGCTGATTGATGAGGCTCTCCCGCTTTAAAGCAAATCTGTCGGCCACGCAACACATCAATCAATCCCTATAAACTTTTCTTCTCAATCCATGGCCAACCAAGCTCTGCACACCCTGGAAAAAAAAGGCAAACAATTGCTATGGAACCTTATTGGCATCTGTGCGGGGAAAGCTCCAAATCCACCCCCCCTTCCCCTGGACTTTGACAAAATAAAGTCTGTCCTGGTCATACGTTCAGACAGGCTGGGTGATGTATTGCTTTCCACCCCCGTTTACGAAACACTAAAGAGTCATTTTCCTCATTTACATATAAGTGCCCTTGTGGATACAGCACAGGCTGGGCTGCTAGCCGATAATCCGAATATAGACAGGGTAATTGCTTATGATCCCGGTCAACCTTTAATTGTCTTACGCCAACTTCGCGATGAACATTTTGATCTCTCTCTGACTCTCAATAAAAGCTTCAGTGCTACCGCTACATTTTTCAGCCTTTCTTCAGACGCAAAAATCAGAGTCGGCTATAACCACAAGGAAAACGCATGGGTGCATAACATACGTGTTCCCCTGGAAAGTCCACCACGACACGAAACCGAAAATAATCTTGAACTCCTGAGAGCACTCGGAATCCAGAATATAAAAAGCCAGCCTCGGCTTTATTTCAATCCTGCAGAGTCAAAAAAGATCGCGGACATCGTTCAACAATTCCTCGGCCCATCAACCCAACCGGTTGTGCTGGTCAAGTCTGGCACCCGTATCGCAAAATGGGGATGGAAATGGGAAAAGTTCAAAGAGGTCATTGAAAAACTTCTGGATTCCGCCCAGGTCTGGATGATAAATGGCCCCGGAGAAGAAACCGAACTTCAAACCGCTATTGCAAGTATGAGGAAAAAACCCAAACTTCTTCCCTTGCTCACCGCAAAAGAACTTGCGATTTTGATCCAGGAATGCGATGTTCTACTTTGTAACCATACCGGAATCATGCATCTTGCCTCGGCAGTTGATAAACCGGTATGTGTCATCTTTAAACATGGAGAAATAAAACGCTGGGGTCCTCTAAATCCCAAAAGCGTGGTATTGGAAGAAAGAGACAATGACTCCCTGTCTCCTGATAAAGTCCTCAACACCCTGTTGAAAATGCTAAATACGACCTCTTATTAAGTTCAAAGGAATATTATGAATCAAGTGCCAAAAAAATCGAATAGCCCGGGAACATCTGGTTTGATCTTTGAAGAACCGCTTGTATTTGAAATGGGTTCCCCAGGTCGAAAGGCTTATTCCCTACCTTCTTGTGATGTACCAGAAGTAGAGATTGAAACCTTACTGCCACCAACAGAAATCCGCGAGGAGATAGAAGAACTCCCGGAACTTACCGAACTTGATGTGGTACGCCATTACACCCGGCTATCCCAGTGGAACTTTAGCATCGACACAAATTTCTACCCATTGGGATCGTGTACCATGAAATACAACCCCAAAATTAATGAGACCTTGGCGCGATTGCCCGGCTTCGCTCAGCACCACCCGATGACACCTTGTTCAGACTCGCAAGGCAGCCTTCAGTTGATGTATGAGTTGCAGGAATGCCTGAAAATAATCAGCGGAATGGATCACGCCAGCCTGCAACCTGCTGCTGGAGCCCAGGGAGAGTTTGCGGGCATGCTGATGATCCAGGCCTACCACTCTGCACAAGGTAACCCCAGAAAAAAAGTATTACTTCCCGATTCCGCCCACGGTACAAACCCGGCCAGTGCCACGTTATGCGGATACAAATCCGTTCAATTACCATCCAATGCTGAAGGGATGATTGATGTCACCAAACTTGAAGCGGCAATGGATGAAGAAACAGCAGCAATCATGCTGACCAATCCCAACACGTTGGGAATGTTTGAAAAAGACATTTTAAAAATCACAGAAATCGTCCACAAAAAAGGCGGGCTTGTTTATTGTGATGGAGCCAACTTAAACGCTGTTATGGGAATTGCCAAAATGGGTGATATGGGAATCGATGTGCTGCATATCAACCTGCACAAAACTTTTTCAACCCCGCATGGCGGTGGTGGTCCGGGTGCAGGCCCTGTTTGTATTAAAAACATACTTGAACCTTATCTGCCCGCACCAGTAGTAGAAAAAACAGGATCAAAATACAGGCTAAACGCGGACCGTCCAGAAAGTGTCGGCAGGCTGAAATCTTTCAACGGCAACTTTGGTATGCTGTTACGTGCCTACGCCTACATTCGAACACTGGGAGCGGAAGGCATTCGGGAAGTGGCTCAATCTGCAGTCCTGAACGCAAATTATATTCGCGCCCGATTGAAAGACACATTCCACCTGCCATTTACAGGGCCGACTTTACATGAATGCGTCTTCAACGATAAAGGGCAAGGTATCACCACAATGGATTTCGCCAAAGCCCTCATTGATAAAGGTTTCCATCCACCTACCGTATATTTTCCACTGATTGTCAAAGGCGCGTTGATGATCGAGCCTACTGAAACGGAATCGAAGGAAACGTTGGACAATTTTATTGATGCGATGAAATCTATTGCAGATAAGGGTAAAGAAGATCCGGACAGCTTGCACGCTTCGCCTTGCCTGCCTAAAGTGTCACGTCCCGATGAAGCCCAGGCCGCCCGTCATCCAAAATTACGCTGGAAGAGGCATATAAAAGGGTAATGAGAAAACAATACCCGGCAGAAAACTATATCTTTACGATGAACAGGAATTTGTTCATTGAATGGGGCTTTTATTAACTTTGTAATTAAATAAAATGACATATTAAAAACTAACTAGGATCCCATTAAGTGGAACAGAAACAAGCATTTGAACTTATTGACAAACTTCCCTTCTTTGAAAACTTCACTCAGGAAGAAAAGCACTCCATCAGCACTTTGGACAATCAAATCTGGGGATTCAACTCTACCGATGTAATTATCAGGGAAGGAGAATTAGATTATTCTTTTTTCATACTTCTAAAAGGCTTAGTGACTGTTATTAAAAGCAACTCTAACGATATGGTTCTTACCACACTTAAAGCAGGTGCTGTATTTGGAGAGATCTCCTGTATTTTAAAACGAGTTCGAACCACCACTGTCGTAGCTGATGGAAACGCTATTGCGCTGAAAATAGACACTCAAAATATGGACAAACTCAAACCAAATATTTCATCGAAATTGAAAGACAAACTGATTGAAGTTTTAGTAAAACGCCTCGAAACCATAAATAGTGGAGACCACCAAAACCTCTAAAGCAATTTAAACTAGGCCAACTAGCCAGTAATATATTAGAGTTAATGCCCTTTCCATTTGGCGTTGATGGCAAGGGAACCCATACGGATACCACCCATTCTCAGGCTGGTCAATAAATCGAGAGAGGGTATGAAAAATAGGCCCCGCGAAATTGGAGGTTGTGTTAAGGACTCACTATGTTCTTCCAACCTGAATGGTTTATTATTAAAGGTCAAAACATAGTCACCCGATCCACCACATTCTGCTTTATAATTATAGCGGTGTTGCAGCAAATCACAGTCAGAATCTTCTTTGGTTAAGAAACGGTGCGTGCTCAAAAAACTGCTTTGTGCCTGATCAAGAAAGTTTGGATCATCAATAAGCAACTGTTTTTTCACTCCTGAAAAATCTGAATGTTCGCCCCCTTCTACTTCCACTTCTTCAATTAATCTACCATTGTTCCCAAACAGTTCACCTACACTCCGAGCAAGTTTCCGGTTTAGCTTAGGCTGGCCGGAAGAAAAATACAGCAACATATCACCTTCAGATTCTGAGATCTCTTTATCTCCAATATCGACTTCATCAAATGCACGAAACCCTCCTGGTGCTGGGAGATCCGGCGTAATGAGCAACCAAATCATAGGGCCGAATCCAATCGTTACCCAATGTAGTTCGCCACCGGCGGTCTCGTAAGCCATTCCTGGAGTTTGAGCGCCAATGCGAGCCACGTTCATGGCGATTAGAGGTAAATCGTCAAAAATATATTTTTGAATCAATGAATAATGATAAGGAGCTTTCAATACCCCTTCCTGAGCCTGCACGGATTGCCTCCGTTCTCGAATATCAATAGTATTTAGTAATTACAAAGTGATTCAAAGTTTTTAAAAAGTTGACCCGCATTACACTTGCCAAACTAAGCCCATTGGGAATTGGCCTTTTCTCATTAAGCAGACTTACTTTATTGACCCTTTATGTTATTACACTTTTTCATTGCCAGCAGAAGGCTTCGCCATAAAAAACAAAGGACCTTTACTCTTTAAGAGCAAAGGTCCTAAGTATTATCTAAACCTATCTATTGGTCGCCAATATACCCTCCTAACTTATTTAGCGACTAACCTACATACGAGCATTTGCTCGCTGGTGTTCGTGTATCCATGTTTTTGCCACGCGAGGTATGATCATCAATCTCAGCTGCACAACCAATCATTCTGCCGAATAAGAAGGTTGCAAAGCTGGCAGATTCGATATCCTCTTCTTTCATCTTGCCTGCGTTGAAATCTGACCAGACAATTTTCAGAAGGATAACGGCAATAACCGCATCAATATTTACACAATAAACATTCTTACTGACTTTCGCTTTGAACAAGCCTTGAACAAGACTATGGTAAAAATCAAGAAAAACGTTATTAATACCCTTTTCTTTAAAAAGATCATTGACGAATACTTCACGCGGATCGTAGTTAACATCTTTACCTTTAAATACAGGATGGTTCACACAAGGTAGCTTGGCATAATCAAGATTTCCGACTGCTTTCTGTTTTTTCTTGTAGTTTGCATAATCGTTGGCAACTTTTAGAGCCATAGCATCAAGGTTTAGACCATGATTCGCGTCTGCAGGATCTTTCAAACCAGTGTCTTTAAAGTTTTCCATCAAAAATGCTGCCGCTTCAAAGCCGTTTCCACCATGAGCAAAACCGGTATGCGTGAGGAAACCAATAAAACCTTTATTCACCTGCACTCTCTGGGGTTGTTCGGGTCCATCGGCGCTGACTGCGCCCTTCGAACCTTGGGCTGAGATGGTACCCGGTCCGTTTGTGATTATAAGTCCCAGTAAAACCTGGAACTCATACAACTCGGACTCAGAGGGTTGTCTACCCAACAAAGTAACGAATGCTGTTTTAGTAAAGCTATAATTAGGAATCAATTCCTCAAGCTTAACTTCGGCAATGCTATCTTCTGTATGTCTAGAAGCTGGCGCAGAAACCCCAACAATTGTACTGTAGATACGTGAATACCAAGGAAGACGGACGAGCGTGTCTTTTGAAATCTTTTTGCCTCTCAATGATTCCCAGCCAAGGGTAACCCATACCGCACCAAATAAAGCATCGGTAGAAAGCTTTCCACCATTTGCTACTGCAAAGTCTTGTACAAATTTGATGAACACAGAATCACCAGCCTTATTTAAATATTCAGCCAATTTAGCAGCACAATGATCTTCACCATCGGAAAGTAAAGCGTCTTTATACTTTTCTGCTTCCTTTAATTGAGCCGAGTAATCAAATTTTTCTTTTGGACCGGCGAGTTTGGTAAACTGAAATAAATCCAACAATGCGCAAGAGGCATCCATTGCCTTTTGTACCATTTTCTTACCAACAATAGCTACAGCAGAGGAGACCACCGTATTCGGAGAGTTTCCGTTTTCACGAGCCGCTTCAGCGGCTACCAGCGTGGGTTGGTTGTGCTGGTTGGTATACATATTTAAAACGATGTTTGCAATCTTTTCACCATAATCACAAGTGTATTGTCGCGTAAGAGCAAAAACCAAGTTGGATTCAAAGGTTTTCATTGAAGCATCGAGAATCGAGGTGTTATGAATTTTTGATACTTGGGTTTTTGGATCCATCATTGAGGCACCACTGGCATCTTTTAAGGTTTCACGACGATGCTGTGCTCCCACCATTTTATCCAACGCTTCGATCTGTTCGTTATATGGACTTGCTGCTTCAACAATAGGCACATCCAATTCAGGGGGAAGAGAAAGTCCTTGATTGTTTCCAAACCAGGGTTTTAAATCAAGACTGCCTTTTGGTTCAAAATCAGGTTGAGTATTGTTAATTTCCATAACTTTCGTTAGCGCTTCTGGAATATGTGCGATGTTGGTAACCAACGCGCCCTTTTTCGAAAAGATGGGTTTTTCCGGTGTATAAATTCCGTCGACTCCAAAATAGTCCATAAACCATTGTTCTTTTGCCAAGGCATCGTCTCCAGACCCAGACAAAGATCCTGCATGACCGCAGGCCTTGGTCAATCGAGCTTTCCAACGACCCACCACACAAGCGATGATGGGCTTATTGGACTTAAGCCCATTTTCATAATACCCGCCAGGCTCGCTGTAAAGAACTGCTACTTTTGAGCGGTCATCATTATCGAATGCATAAAGGAATTCTTTAGCACTATATTGAATGTATACATCCTTACCACTAGAAACAGAAGTGGTTGTCCCCCATCCTGCTGTAGATAAGTAAACAGCCATTGTCGTTGTGAAGTTGCCAGAGTTGGAAAAAATAGCAACCGAACCTTTAATGAGAGATTCTTCAGGAGCATTTCCACCCAATGCCCCACCTAATCGAACGTGATTCCAAGCATCAGCAAGTCCTAGGCAGTTGCCACCAAAAAGAGTAATTCCGTTAGCCTGACAAATTGCACGCATTATTCGAGAATCTTTTATTGAAACTTTTTCAGTAAGTATTATCGCTTTTTTTAGATCTGGGTTATCTCGAACGGCTTCCGCAAGCCCATCTTTTACTCCTGAAGGAGGAAGATATATAACAACGGTATTGAATTTATGGCCTGCCTCCAACCCCTCCTTAATTGAGTTATAAACCGGAATTTTTCCGGTTTTCGTTGGTAAAAACTTACCAGACTTACCAGGTCCTGTCCCAAAAACAATATTTCCTCCTGAATAATCATGGCTTATCGGGGTAACCCCAGAACTCTCTTTACCCAAAATATTTAAGACCACGCATCTGTCATCTTTAGTTGCCAATTCAGAAAGGGAGTTTATTCCACAGTAAAAGGGGAAATCCCCTACACCTTGCTTATGCATTCAAACCTCCAACAGTTTCGTTAGGTTAAATTTTTAATTTGGCTTTTATTTCGTCTTTTCCACCGTTTTTCATCCACTCGTTCACCTTAAGTGCGTAGTTGATGACCTCTGACATTGCACTGTCATGCCCAAAGAAACGGTAGGGCAGCCCTAGAGAATCCAATACATCCCGCAAATAGTTCATACCTCTAATAACATTGGGCCCGCCTCGACCTACAACCACAAAAAGTGGAATCGGACCATGTGTCTGAAAAAACTCTCGCAGTCCATCCCCCATAGCACGGAATGTTTCATAAATATCCGTGTTGTTTGCCTTACCCCCAATAATAAAAAGGACATTTGATTGTGGAAGCCAATATTTAAAACTGATTTTGGAAATATCATTCATTTTTTCATAAGGAGGATTACCACCAAAGTCGGAGGAGATCGTTGCATCTTCTCCCAGAAGTTCGGTAACCATCGCATTCGCACCACCACCAAATGTAGGTGCAGTAATGCTTCCTTTATCGTTCATCACAAATACATCACTTTGACCCTGATAGGTACGAAGCTGATTGATCTCCTGTTCGAACTCTGAATAGTCGGATGCAAAAAGATGCGTAGGAAGATGCAATCTTTTCCAAGCCGGATCATCTTGGTCAAATGCACATTTAAAATCGCAAGCAATAGGAGCTAAACGCCCACCTTTTCCCGGCTGCATCCGAATGGGATTGAGTTCCAGCATCCACATTCCGTAGTTGTTATATAAATCCCAAAGTTTTGGAAGATTCTGAACCAAGGGACTAATTACTTGAGGTGGCGCACCCAAATCCATCAAAGCATTAGACACATGAAATGCTTTCAAACCTGTCAGCGGATCAAAGGGCACCACTGCAAGCTTACTGGGGTCCAACTCTTCAATATCTACACCACCATGGTGAGTAACTGTCATGACAGGAGAGCGGTGTTCGGTGCTCTCAGAAATAGAAAAATAAACTTCATAATCCGCAGGAACGGCACCCTCAAAGGTAACACCATCAGATTTGACCTTACTGAAGCCATCTACATGTTCTGCAAAATATAGCCGTTCTTTTTCTTTTAGGGCATCATTGATATTATCTACACGCCCTAAAAGACCAGACTTGCCTTTCTTTCCTACACCACCTTTGAATACAGGTTTAATAAAAACCTGTCCATGTCGTTTGATCATATCTTTGATCTCATCGACACTCAGTTCAGGACCCCGGACTTCTGAGTGGGGGAATTCCACCAGGTCCAACAATTTTCTTCCCCAAAGCATGCCAGTTATCTGCATTTTGTTTTACTGTCCTCCAAAAATATAAAAATTAAAATGGAAATAAGGTAGCTAAAAAATAAGCAGATTCAATTACAATCGAATCAGCTAAGTATGATTTTTTACAAGGATTATTTGTGAAACGAGGAGGGTATTTTATGACATTTCACTCTTTTGTCAATAATATCCTTTTTAGAATATCCATTAGGAAATTAAGAAGAAAACCAAGATAAGAAAAGACCTTTAAAAACAACCTACTTTAATCTTTTTTTGAGCTCCTTAATGCGAAACTTTTCTTCATCCCGGGTAATATAATTCAAGGCCGAATCGTGCTCAAGCATAAGGATTTCAAAGCTTAACGCAGCTTGAACCGCTTCAGAGTAGTTGCTACCCGGTACCACATTGAACATGACAACCCGGGTATTAAAATGATCCGGCTGGACTTTTTTCAGGTATGCGTCAATGGTACTGGGAGTTATTCCTCCTCCCACGGAAACAGGGATATTCTTTTTTTTAATTGTTTGAACGATGCTGGAAACCAAAGCTATGAAACTCTCGTCCCACTTCGGTTTTTTCATGGATTCGGAAAGGTCGCTGCATCCGATTGTAATTTCATCAAGATATTTTGCTTCTGGTGCAGCAAGTATGGATTCCAGTTGACGGACCGATGTCTCAGTTTCAATATTGATTTGCTTCTTTATCCTCTCAAACTGCATGGGAGTGGTGAAATCTCGAACTGCTGAAATAAAGTTTTCCAACCCATAAGGTGATTCCACCATGGGAGCGATTAATCCATCAATATTCAAAGGCAACAGTTGTTTAATATCGTTGCGAGCGTTAGGGCCTCCAATCTTTACAATAGTAGATAAATCGCAAAACTCTGCCCAATAAGCGATCTGATCTATAGACATCGCAGCATCTTCTGTAGATAGTTTGATACCGCAAGCTCTAAAATTGTTTTTAAGCTTCAAGAGTGAAGAACGCAAACCTTTATTAGGCTCACCCGGGACCATTTTTAAAACGTGATTCTCAGGTTTCAATTAACGGTCTCCCTTTTTGCGGAATATGATTGAAGGATCAATTTGATCAATGGATCCGCAACCTGTTAGAATCATGGCTTTCTTTAATTCATTCAGTTTCTCTCTCAAGTAATACGAGACGCCTTCCTGTCCCGCTCCAAATGCAGCAATACAGACCGGGCGACCAATCATGACAACATCGGCCCCAAGTGCCAGCATTTTGAGAATATCAATACCTTCACGTATACCCCCATCGACTAAAACCTTAATTCTTCCACCCACTGCATTTGCTATTTCAGGGAGGACTTCCGCAGTTCCCGGCATATGATCCATAACACGCCCACCATGGTTAGATACAACAATGGCATCGGCACCGGCCTCTATCGCCGCTAAAGCCGACTCCACATTCATGATGCCTTTCAATATAAAAGGAACTTTTAAATGAGATTTCAACTCCCTTAACTCAGAAACTGTTTTGGGACCAACCGCCTGACCCTTCTGGGCCATGGTTTTAAACGAAGCAGCGTCAATATCGACCCCTACCGCAACAGCACCGGCATCTTCGGCAGCTTTGAACCGCATGATGATATCTAGATTGTATTCTCTGGGCTTGAAGACAGGTATTCCCAGTCCACCACGCTTTTTGATAGCTTCAAGTCCAATCAAATATTTTTTTGGACTTGCCCCATCACCCACCATCCCTATTGTGCCTGACTCAAGACATCCATCAAGGATGGCATCTGCGTATTCACGCTCATCCATGCCACCTGCCAGATTTGTTTCCATTCCCGTGATGGGTGCTGCCAGGACTGGAAGAGCGAGCTTATGACCAAACAGTTCCACCGAAGTATCCGGGGCTTTCACTTCATGAATTGTTCTAAGGTTCACTTGATATCGAGCCAATGCTGTCAAGTTTTCTGTGAAAGCGCTGCCAGTGCCTATTCCTCCTATTCCAGGCACTTTTCCAGCGCATTCCAGACCATCACAAACTGTGCAGGCTTTGCAGGCAATATAAAACTTTTTACGAGCATTATTGCGGATGATGTCCCAAGTCAGATCGTTGGGGGCACCTATTTCTATTTTCAGGGTTTCGCGCGCCAGCTCATTAATGCTTATGGCTTCCTCGCGGGTTTTACCAACCGTGATGACGTAACCCACTTTACCCATATTACTGCGAGGCTCTTCAGACATATCACCGGCCTCTTTCATAAGGATGATCTCCTTAACTCCCTTAATTTTTCGTGCTTCTTCCACACCTCGAATGGAAAGGATTTTTCCTGCAGGGGGCAGCAAAGAACGTTCAGCGGAAAACAGAGAAGTTTTAGGAGTCAGATCAGAAGGCTTTTCACCCAGGGCAATTTGAATAGCCGCTTTATAAAGGTTGACCCCTGTAGCCAAAGGATAAGTATACGCCGACATCCATCCTCCGCTCAAACGGGCCGCGATCTCAACAATCTTGGGACCTTCTGGTGTTATTTTGATATCCCCCTTGGCCGCTCCAATATCAATCCCCAATGCAGAGATAGCCTGTTTGAAAACATCAACGGCTTGTGTCTGCTGTTCTGCCGGCAGGATAGAAGGAAGTGTATGCCCAACTTCAACAAAATAGGGATCCCGTTCAATAATTCTGTCAGCCACTCCTGTAATATGGATATTATCCTCAAATACCAACGCGTCCAGACTTAACTCAGGCCCTTCCATAAATTCTTCGAGGATAAGCTTCCCACTTATGGAGGCTTCTTTGGCTTCACGAAATGCAGGGATCAGATCATCAAGGCGTTCTACTTTGCGCACTCCACGCGCGCCCATATTGTCGCAAGGTTTTATAACCAGAGGCAGAGGCATTTCTTTGATAGCTTCCCTGCAATCTTCCAACGTCCAGATTGGCCTGAAGTCTGGTACAGATACACCTTTTTCCTTGAGCACCTGGCGCATCTTGATTTTGTCGGTAGCCCGTTCAGCAACTTCAAAAGGAATCCCCGGCAAATTCAATGCATCCGCTACAGCGGCTACCGTCTGGGAAGCATCTGTTCCAACCGTCAGAACTCCATCCAGTGGGCAAGCCCTATGAAACTGTTTGGCAGTATTAACAGTAAGGTTGATATTGCGGGTGCTGACCTCAATGGGGTAATCAGCCAAAAGCATTCCTTCTGCTTCAGGGTTATAATCTGTCACAACAACCTTCAAGCCCATCGACTTGGCAGTTTTGATCGCAGGTACTTGAAAAACCCCTCCTCCAATTATAAGAATATGCCTGGGATGCTTTAGTGACATGAATCTCCCTTATTTTTATCGGGGTTTATGAAAAAAACGCACACAAGCTGATAGTGCCTTAACGACATTTCAAATAACGAGCTTTAACGATCTACCCTGAAATAGGGCTATTTCTTCATTATTAAATATTATTTTCTGATAAACTGATTCAGGTATGCAGGAGACCTCCAAATAGATCAGGACCCAGGAAAGCGCACACTGTGATTTTGACCCGATTTCGTTCTCAAATCAAGCTCACAACCCTAATATCAACGTTTTTTCCTTCCTAAAAGGTACTCGAGAATCTGTGAACTTTTCCCTTTTACGTTTGAATACTATCAGTATTTTAGTAGCCATTTCAGGAATTATATTCCTCGTTTACGCTAATGGATTGAACACCCCGTTTCAAAGTGATGACGAAAGGCATATCAAGCTATCACCTGTTATTAAAGACACAGGTTATTACACCAGCCTTTCATATATCCGAAACCGCCACATCAATGGGCTGAGTTTTGCCCTGAACTACAAATGGGGGCAGGAGAATCCTTTTGGCTACCATCTATTTAATATACTGATACATATTTGCTCCACCTTTCTGATTTTTTTCATCACATATTTGACAGTTAACAGAGGAACATCCTGGGGCAAAGATGCAGCGCAAAAGATAGCGTTGATAACAACTTTAATATTCGGGCTTCACCCAATTCAAACAGAAACCGTGACATATATTTCGGGGCGACCGGGAGGTCTCGCGGGACTTTTTTACTTTTTATCCTTACTGCTTTTTATTCTTGCAAGCTTGAAAGACAGCAAAGTTCCCGGGATTATTCTCTATCCTCTTTCCCTTTTGACTTTTGCAATGGCCCTGCTGAGCAAGGAAACTGCAATCACCCTGCCTTTATTGATTGTAATTTACGACCTGTGTTTTATCAAAGGTGATAATTGGATACCTTTCCGATACAGGCTTGGGTACTACCTCTGCTACCCCGCACTAGCAATTAGCGCTTTTTACCTTGCGCCCAATGCCATGCGTTTCACAGACACTCTTAATGTTGAAAAATTTTTTGAAAAAATCAACCTCACTCTTGGGCTCGTGCAATTAGACCTCCTCAAACACCCTTTGAAACTATTCCTGTTTCCTGTCAACCTGACTTTTGAATATGATTTTATGACACTGATATCCTGGCCCTCTCTTATTCTTTCCATAGCTCTTCTTTTATTATGTATTTTTCTGGCCTTCAAAAAGTTTTACATCAACAACTCTCTCCTCACATTCTGTGTATTGTGGTTCCCATTGACAATTGCTCCCACAAACTCATTTATGGAACGTACACATTTGTTCAGTGAACGCAATATGTATATCCCTTCATTTGGATTGTGCCTGTTCTTTGCAGTCATACTGTTCCTGATAAGTAAAATTGAGAAACGTGTCTGGGGAGCTATCGTGTTAATGTTTATCGCTTTCTCTGTTCTGGTAGTAAAAAGAAATCAGGTTTACGCTTCACCTTCGTCTCTGTGGGCTGATACGTTCAGAAAATCTCCACATAAATTGAGTGTTGGAAAAACATTAAGCATTCATTACCTGATGGAAGAGGATTATGCCAGTGCTATAAAACCTCTGAAAGCATTGCTTGAGCTAAACCCCAACCTTTATGATGTACACCAAAACCTGGGCATCGCCCATAAAAGTCTGGGAATGTTTGCTGAAGCTGAAAAAAACTTTAAAGAAGCGATACGCATTGAACCTAAAAATCCAGCCTCTCACTTCAACCTGGCAAGCCTATACGGCAACCTGGGAAAATTTGTCTGGGCAAGCCAGGAGTTTGAAAAGGCAGCTGCCTTATACAGGAGTATGGGAAAAGGTGCACCTCCACAGTTTTATATTGATAAGTCCCGGGCTCATAACCAAGCCGGCATTGAGCTGATACAAGCAAAGAAATTTGACGAGGCACTAATCCAGCTTGAAAAATCGGTTCGAGAGAACCCTCGGCTTTTGTCGGCCAGGTTCAATCTGGCAAAACTTTTGCTAGAATTCAAAAACGACCCACAAAAAGCAAAAATTCATCTTAATGCCGCGCTCAGCCTTAACCCTGCACCCGAAAAAAAGAAGATTTTAAAAAAAATACTGGAAGATCTCCCTTAGCTTTCCCGCTATTAACTTAGAAGCCTCCTGTCGTATTTGCAAATATCCCTCAACCTTTTTTACTAGGGCGCCCGAACTTTTTATAAATGCCCCAATTGCTGGCTGATTTTTACAAATGATATTCCAGACAAAGATTTTGAGGAATATCATTATAAGTCCCAATGGAAAACTGACCTGCCCATTAAGTTATTATTTCAACCTTAGACCTGCTCCTCGCAATCTGGACCTTTTAGAATGTGAAAATTCTCGTAAAAAACCCTATTTTTAGGAGGAGGATTTTGGCATGAGGAAATCGAGATTTACAGAAGAACAGATTGCATTTGCACTTCGCCAGTCGGAGTCAGGAATTTCTATTGGAGATATTACCCGGAAGCTGGGGATAGCAGAGCAGACGTTTTATCGTTGGAAGAAGAAGTACGGTGGACTGGGCGTTGCCGAATTGAGGCGGTTGAAGCAGTTGGAGGAAGAGAACCGGAAGTTAAAACAACTGGTGGCCGACCTGAGTTTGGATAAGAAGATGCTTCAGGATGTACTTGGAAAAAAGCCTTAAAGCCTGATCGCAAGCGGGAATGGGCTGATATTTTCCAAGCCAGGTATCATGTCAGCATTCGTCGGGCCTGCGAAGTGATTGAACTGGCCCGATCCACTCGATATTATTGTTCTCTCGCAGACGATCAGGCATTTTTGAAGATGCGGATTAAGGAGTTATCCCAAGTCCGTGTCGGCTGGGGTTATCGCCGCATTCATATTTTGCTTAAGCGGGAAGGTTGGCAGGTGAATCATAAACGGGTTTACCGATTGTATACCCAAGAGGGTTTGACCTTAAGGCGGAAACGACCTAAGCGCCATGTCAGTTCAGTTAAGCGGGTTATTCGCCCTTTGGCTTTGACTCCCAATCATTCCTGGTCGATGGATTTTATGGCCGATACTCTGTTTGATGGCCGCAAATTGAGGCTGTTAACGATAGTGGATAACTTTACTCGTGAGAGTCTGGCTATTGAGCCGGGACAGTACTTCAAAGGAGAGCAGGTGGCTGAAGTATTAAGCCGGTTGATCCGGGAACGGGGAAAGCCCGAAAGCATCTGGGTGGATAATGGAACGGAGTTTACATCAAGGGCGATGGATCAGTGGGCCTATTGGAATCAGGTCAAACTGGACTTCTCCAGGCCTGGAAAACCTACGGACAATGCTTTTATCGAAAGCTTCAATGGAAAGTTTCGAGAAGAGTGCTTAAGTCAAAACTGGTTTTTGAGTTTACAAGATGCCCGAGAAAAAATAGAATCGTGGAGAAAAGATTATAACGAAACCCGGCCGCATAGCTCATTAGGAAATCGAACTCCACTGGAGTTCCGAAAATCTGGATCAGGTTAACCTGATCCAATAATTAGATTTTTCGCATTATAAATTGTCCAGCAAATGGGTGCAGGTCATTTGAATCAAATTCTAACATTAAATCTGGATCAGTTTTTGGGGG